>JBAVVQ010000359.1:0-11044 GCA_049697375.1 Rhodomicrobium sp. | reverse complement strand
CCGCAGCTCCTCTCGCTGCAAAGCCAACCGAAGCGCTCGCCGCGAGGATTGCGGCGAAGATCGAGCATTGGCTCGACAGCGGGACGGCGCTCAACTCGGCCGACCGGCCGATTGAACCCGGCGACATCCTTATCCTGCTGCGCAAGCGGCAACCCATGGCGGGGCTTTTGCAGGCCGCGCTGAAGCGGAAAGGGATTCCGGTGTCAGGCGCGGATCGCGTCGCGCTCCTCGATGAGCTGGCGGTCATGGATCTGATGTCGCTCGCGAGTGTGCTGCTTCAGCCGGACGATGACCTGGCGCTTGCAGAGGTTCTGAAAAGCCCCCTGTTCGGCCTTTCCGACGATGACCTTTTTGAACTGTCCTTCGGCCGGAACACATCGCTTTGGCAAGCGCTGGAGGGAGGCGGCGCCTCAAACGACAAGTACGCCTTCGCCGCCGCAAGACTTGGCGCATGGCGGGACCTGGCTCGGCGCTTGTGTCCGTTCGATTTCTTCTCTCATATCCTCGAAGCCGAAGGAGGCAGAAAGGCTTTCGCGGCAAGGCTTGGCGCGAAATGCTTCGATGCTCTTGATGAATTGTTGAATCTGGCCGAGGCCTTCAGCAAGCGCGGGCAGTTGAGCCTTCCCGAGTTCCTGGTTTCGCTTCGCAGGGGCGCTTCGGACGTAAAGCGCGAAACCGATCAGGGCGCGCGCGAGGTGCGCATCATGACGGTTCATGGCGCAAAAGGTCTCGAAGCCAACGTCGTCATCCTTGCCGATGCTTGCAGTCATCGCAGCGCTCCCCCGACGCCGGTCTACTTCGTTCACCCCGCCAAGGGGGCGCCTCCCATACCCATTTGGGCGGTCAAGGGGACATCGCGCTTGCCAGCCATCGCGGAAGTCAAGGACAGCCTCAAAGATGAAGAGAACCGGGAATTGGGGCGGCTTCTCTACGTGGCCATGACCCGGGCTCGCGACTGCCTCTATATTACGGGCTCTCACAAGGGCGATCTCCCGCCCGGCTGCTGGTACGACACTGTCAAAGCCGCGCTCGCTTCGGAGATTGAGGAGGACTTGGATTTTCAAGGGCGTCCTGTTTGGCGTTGCGGTTCCCTTTTGCCGTCTCAAGCCCTTGCGCGCACTCTCAAAAAGGCGCCCGTTGAAGCAATGCCCTCCTGGCTCGGCGTGCCCGCGCCAAGCGATCCAGCGTCGCCAATTCTGTTACCCTCCCGCCTCTCTGGCGAGAGTGATGGGATACACAGTCACGAAAAGCACAAAAGTTGCGACCGCTACAAGGCAAGGGCGACGGGCATCCTGATCCATCGGCTCTTGGAGGTCCTGCCGCAGCTTCCGGCTGCGGAACGCCTGAGCGCGGCGAACGCGATCGCC
Source organism: Rhodomicrobium sp. (assembly GCA_049697375.1). Lineage (GTDB taxonomy): Bacteria > Pseudomonadota > Alphaproteobacteria > Rhizobiales > Rhodomicrobiaceae > Rhodomicrobium. Next base: position 9,677 of record JBAVVQ010000359.1, on the reverse strand, counting down.
TCGGCCTTTGCCGGCGAGCTCGCAGCCCGTGAAAGGGAATTTGCAATCGAAAGCGCACTCGCGACGGTCGCCAGCGCGATTTTTGTGGGTCGCCAGGAGCAGGCGTTGGCCGAAGCAGGCATTGCCGTAACGATTCAGGACCATCTCGGGCAGCGCCGGGGGATCATTACAGGTCAAGTCGATCGAATTCTTTTCGACGGGCCTGACATTCATATTTTGGATTATAAGTCAGGAGCGGTTCACAGTGATGCCGGGGACTCTCCGCATTACTTGCAGCTTGCGTCTTACAAGCTCGCTTTGAGCCGGCTTTATTCGAACAACGCGAACATTAAGGCTGCCTTGCTCAGCACCGGATCCATGGAGATGCTCCAGGCGGACGGTTCGAGGCTCGATGCCCTTCTCCTCGATCAAATCACTGGCGCACATGAGGAATGAGCCGGAACCTCCACTGATGAGGTTCCCAGATTGTCTTGAGCATGGCGGGAAGACAGAAGTTGCGGCCGGTAACCGGCGATGCCGCTCAGGAAATGTTACTTAACCGCATCACTCTCGCTCAATACTTGTGGAAATGGGGGTATTGCGTTTGTTTGCAGGAACCGAATCTGGCGTCGATAGTGTTGTCCACAATATTATTGCTAGGGGCACAACTATGGCAGCAAAGAAACCAGCAGCACCTGCGAAACCGGCCGGCAAAGCCGCTCCCAAGGCGGCTGCACCCGCGAAACCGGCAGCAAAGCCGGCGAAGAAGGGCAAGTAAGCTTGCAGGTTCCGGGTTTTGGACTGAGCGAGGCGCGGTGACGTGCCTCGCTTTTGTTTTTCCGCCTCGTCATCCGGAAGGACGCGGAACGCGACTTATCCGGGATGATGTCGCCCATGGTTCGACAAGCTCACCATGAGGGTGTTAAGTCGCTGAAAACACTCGACCTCATCCTGAGCCTGTCGAAGGATGGAGCCACGGATCATGCTTTGTTACAGGCGGCGCGCTCACCCAGCGTGGATCGTGTTACGCATCGTTCCGATGCCGGTGATTTCGCTCTCCATCACATCTCCCGGCTTCAGCCATTCCGGCGGAGTGCGTCCCATGCCGACGCCTGAAGGAGTCCCGGTCGCGATCACATCGCCCGGTACCAGCGTCAACCCTCGCGACAGTTCGCTGATGATCCGGGTAATCTTGAAATACATATCCTTCGTCGCGCCATCCTGCTTGACGGCGCCGTTCACGCGCAGAATGAGACGGAGATCATCCGGGTCGAGATCGACGGCGGGGATGATCCAGGGCCCCATCGGAGCATGACCGTCGAGGCTCTTGCCCTTGAACCATTGGCCGCCATGCGCTGTTTTTTGCAGATCGCGAGCGGAAACATCGTTCAGGACCGTATAGCCGAAGACATGATCGGCGGCCTCCGCCTCCGGAATATTTCGCCCGCGCTTGCCGATGACGACCGCCAACTCGATCTCCCAGTCGATCTCCTGTGAAACCGACGGATCGTAGGGGATAGCGTCGAACGGACCGTTCAGCGCTCCCGTCGCTTTGGTGAAGAATACCGGATGTTCCGGGAGCTTCTGGGACGCGTCGCGCATTCTGGCCCCTTCCGCGAAATGCTCGAGATAATTCCATCCGACGCAGAAAATGTTTCGGGTCAATCTCGGGATCGGCGGTAAAAGCAGGACATCGCCGAGTTTCAATCCCGTGCGCACATCCGCCGCCGCAAGCTCGCGCACTTCCGCCAAGCCTTGAGGGCCCGCCTCAATGAGGGCCAGCATGGACCTGCCATCGAAGCCAAGCGCAATCTTGGCCTGATGGGCGGCGTGGGCGACATCGACCACGTGCCCCTCCGGGCGGACGAAGCCGAGACGGGGATGGCCCTGTTCGTCGGCATAAGTGAGAAGACGCAATCGTGAATCGAGCGGCACATCTGGTTTTGTCATTGTTTCATCCCTTGGGTTTTCTCCCTCACCCCCGCCCCCTTTTTTCACTCACCCCAACCCGTAACAGCCTTCACCTCTAGAAACTCATCGAGGCCAAAGCGTCCCCATTCGCGGCCATTGCCGGACTGTTTGTAGCCGCCGAAGGGCGCGGCCATGTCGAGAGAAGCTCCATTCACGTTAACGGTTCCCGCCCGAATGCGCCGCGCAATGCGCCTCGCCCTCTCAACATCGCCGGACGAGATGTATCCAGCGAGGCCATAGGGCGTGTCGTTGGCGATCCGCACCACGTCGTCCTCATCCTCATAACCAATAATGGACAGCACGGGGCCGAAGATTTCCTCGCGCGCGATAGTCATATCGTTCGTAACGTTCGCGAACACCGTCGGGCGCACGTAAAAGCCTTTGTTGATACCGGCCGGACGCCCTGGGCCGCCCGCGACAAGCGTCGCGCCTTCGTCGATCCCGCTCTTGATCAGACCCTGGATTTTTACCCATTGCGTGCGGTTCACGACGGGGCCGATCATGGTTTCCGCCGCTCTTGGGTTGCCGGTCTTGGTCTTGCCCGCGATGGATTTCGCGATAGAGGCCGCTTCATCCAGCCGGCCATGCGGCACGAGCATACGCGTCGGCGCGTTGCAGGACTGACCGGAGTTCTGGAAGCAATGCGCCGCGCCACCCCTCACGGCTTTCTGGAAATCCGCGTCCTCCAGGATAATGTTCGCCGACTTGCCGCCGAGTTCCTGGCACACGCGCTTCACGGTGGGCGCCGCGCATCGAGCCACGTCAATGCCCGCTCGCGTCGACCCCGTAAAGGAAATCATGTCAAGCCCCGGATGGGCGCTCATCGCGGCTCCGACGTCCGGTCCCAACCCATTGACGAGGTTGAAAACCCCTTTCGGGACGCCGGCCCTATGAAGGATTTCGGCAAAGATCAACGCGGAGGTCGGCGTGTATTCCGAAGGTTTCAGCACCATCGCGCAGCCCGCCGCCAATGCAGGCGCAACCTTGCAGGCGATCTGGTTTATGGGCCAGTTCCAGGGAGTGATCATACCGACGACCCCGATCGGCTCGCGAAGGATCATTGCTGCGCCGAGCCGCTCCTCGAAGCGATAGGTCTTCAGCGCCTGCAGCACAGTCCGGAGTTGGGCGAGCCCGGCGCCCGCCTGCGAGCGCTCAGCGAAAGGCAGTGGCGCGCCCATTTCATCGGAGATGGCGGCGCCGATGTCTTTTATGCGGCTTGTATAGACCTCGATCACCCGCTCCAAGAGAGCGACGCGCTCCTTGCGCGAGGTCGTAGCGAAAGCTCCAAAGGCGGCTCGCGCCGCAGCGACGGCCTTGTCCACGTCCGCCTCGGAGCCAAGAGCGACGTCGTACATCGCTTCTTCCGTTGCGGGATTCACGACCGGCATCGTCTTTGCCCCAAGCGGGGCGATCCACTCCCCGTCGATGTAGAACTCCTGCCGGTCGATCATGAAGGCTTGCCTTTTTATAGAGCTATTGAGCGGATGCGCTCTTCTTTGCCGTAGAATAGCCTTCGATCAGGTCGGAGCCGACGGGAATTTCGACAGACGCGCCTTTCAGATCCGCAGACGTGATCGGCGCGACCCGGCCGCCCAGGCATTTGCCGAGAAAAGACTCGGCGATGGCCGTGAACGAGATGTTGTTTTCCGGCTCCGCGAAGCCGTGCCCCTCGCCACGATAAAGCAAATAGGTCACCGGGATACCTTTTGATCGCATCGTTTCAACGATCTGATCCGATTGCTCTTTCTTGACGCGCGGATCGTTCTCGCCTTGCGCGATCAAGAGCGGCTTCTTGATCTTGTCGGCCTGATAAAGCGGCGACCTATCCTTCAGGAGGGCCCGGCCCTCCTCCGTATCGGGATTTCCGAGCGCTTTCAGGAGCCTTGCGCGGCCGGCAGCCCAATAGGGCGGAATGGTTTTGATGAGCCGGTCAAGTTCGGAAGGCCCGACGAGATCGACGCCGCAGGCATAGGTGTCCGGGTTCCGGGTTAGGGCGGCGAGAGTGGCGTACCCGCCATAGCTGCCGCCCATGATGCCGATCCGCGCCGGGTCGGCGATCTTTTCGCGGATGGCCCAGCCGACCGCATCAAGAAGGTCGTCGTCCATCTTGCGGCCCCACTCCTTGTCGCCCGCATTTGCGAATGCCTTTCCGAAGCCCGTCGAACTGCGGAAATTCACGCTCAAGACCGCGTAGCCGCGATTGGCGAGCCATTGATGCATGGCGTTGTAGCCAAGATGATCGCGCGACCACGGTCCGCCATGGACAAACAGCACCATGGGCAGCGGCTCGTCCGGCCTGCCCGCGCGCCCGGTGTCCGACCCCTTCGGCAGCGTCAGGAAAGACACGAGGTCGAGCCCGTCTCTCGACTTGATGATGACGGGATGCATTGCGGCGAGGGGAGCATCCGCAAGCTTCGGGCGAGCGTCGAAAAACTTCGTGAGCGTCTTCGCATCACGGTCGTACAGATAGGATGAGGCGGGCCGCGTGGGGCTGCTCACCGCAACGGTCCAAAGCTTATCGTCTTCCGTTCGCGCGCCGATGCCCCATTCGCTGCCGAAATTCTTGGAAAGGAACTCAAGGTCCGCCGCGTATTTGGGGCCAAGGGGCTTATGCTCGGTGCGCTCGTAATTCACCGAATAAGCCAGGGGCACATGCGTCTCCGGATCGGTGATAATCCCTCCGATATCGGCTCTTGGGTCCTCGGCAAGAATTTTCTCCTTGCCTGAGGCAAGATCGATGCCGGTCAAGGCGGCAGTGTCCCGCCAGCGGCTGTCGAGCATGAAGACCGTCTTGGCTTCGCTATCGAGGCCTAAGACGCCCGTGTTGGCGTTATCTTCGGCGGAGATTTGAAGCCAGGGCTCCCAGGCGTCGCCCTTGCGGCGCAGAATTTCCTCCCCGCCGTCGGCCGTTGGCTTGGAGGCGAGCCTTGGCGTGAACGTGTCGTCCGTCTCAAAATTCGAGAAGCCTGGATTTTCGGCGACAAGCTTCATTTCGCCGGTTGTCAGATTCACGCGATAAAGGTCGGGATATTGCTTGTCCCGCTTGTTGAGCGTCACCAGGATTTCGTCCCGGATTTTACGGCTTCTGCCTGCGAAGGATGCGTGGACGCCTGGAAAGGGCGTCAGATCCTTTGTCGTCCGGTTCGCGACATCGACGGCGTAGACACGCCAGTTCTCATCGCCGCCCTCGTCCTGCATATAGATCAGGTGAGCCCCATCGTAGCTCCAATGGTACATCCGGATGCCGCGCTTCTTGTCGTCCGTGACGGGCGCGGCGGCCTCCGGCTTATCAATCGGAGCCACCCAGACGTTCATCACCCCGTCCTTGGGCGCGAGCCATCCAATCCACTTCCCATCCGGGCTGACTTCCGCGGAGCTTTTCTCGGGGTTTCCAAACAAGTCCTGGCGGGGAATCAGTTGAGCTTCAGTTTTAGCGCTCGCCGGGATGGCAAGGATCACAAATGGTAGAATCAGCATTACTTTCAGGATATGGACAGGAAGCTGTGCTTTCATTCTCATGTCCTTGATGATTCGCGATTGCGAAGAGTTGAATCGAAGATCATGGCCACTGGGCTACAATTAGCCATCGTCCTGAAGTAAGAAGAGTCGCGGATAACGGTAGAGGGACTGGCCATGCGCGCCTTTCGTACTCTGATCATCGTTTGCGTGCTGCTATGCTTGGTTCCTCCCCTGAGCCTGCTGGCGGCGGGGCTGATCGCGCGCTGGGCTGGCTGTGAATTGGATCTCCCACCCAACACGCCGCTTCCCTGCACGATCCTGGGGGGCGACTACGGAAACGTGCTTTTCGCCTTGGCGGACTTTGGATGGTACGCCGTCGAAACGATTCCCGCTTTCTTAGCGCTGCTGGCGGGATGGCTTATCGTGGAAATCGTTCGCGCGATGGGGCGGCCCCGCAAGCCGCGCCAGCCTCCGGCGCCTTCTTTTTCACGGAAGCTGCGCCACACTCCGGCCCCGGCGGCTTCGCGGAACCGTCACCCTCCAGCTCCGGCAGCTTCGCGGAACCGGGCGCGCGGATCGTAAGGACGCTTGCTCGACCAGTCCTGCATGAGGCGTTCGAGATCGCTGTCGATGACGGCGGGCAGTACAATTTTCAGCGTGATAAGCTGATCGCCACGCGTGTTTGACCGGTTGTTTTTCACGCCCTTGCCGCGAAGGCGCAAGACCTGTCCGCTGGACGCTCCCTTAGGAACCGCCACTGTCACCCGGCCGCCGATGGTCGGCACCTCGACACGCGCGCCGAGAACGGCCTCATTCAAGGAAATCGGCAGTTCAAGCGCGATATTGTCGCCGTCGCGCGAGAACAGGGGGTGGGGCTGAACCTTGAGCTCGATGAGCGCGTCGCCCGGCTCGCCGCGGCCTGCGCCCGGACCGCCCTTGTGGCGGAGACGAAGCGTCTGCCCGCTCTCGACGCCTGCGGGAACGGTAATATCGAGCGTCTCGTTATCGGGGAATTGCACGCGCTTCTTTATGCCGTTGACCGCCTCCAGGAAGCTGATCTCCAAATTATAGCGGTAGTCCATGCCGCGCATGGTGAAAGCGCCGCCCTGCCCTCGCCGCCCGAAAAGATCGCCGAAAATATCGGAAAAATCGCCCGCTCCGCCGCCGCCAGCACCGCCGCCGGCATATTCCTTGCCGAAGCCCTGCCCGCCGCCCGCATATTCGCGATAGAACGGGTTCGCGCGCTCATTTCCCATCGCGTCGATCTCGCCCGCGTCGTAACGCTTGCGCTTCTCCGGGTTGCCCAGCACGGCAAAAGCGGCCGAAACCTTTTTGAACTGCTCCTCGGACTTTTTATCGTTTTTATTCTGGTCGGGATGAAGGTCCTTCGCGAGCTTCCGGTAAGCCCTGCGGATCTCGTCGTTCGATGCCGTGCGCTTAACACCCAGTATGGCGTACAAATCTTTATTCATGGAACCCGGAGCGATTGAACTGCTACCACAACCTTATGACGGAAAACCCCTCTAGCAGATACGTCATAAATGAGTTTAAGCCCCGCTTATCCCAAGAGTCCGCCTAAAAATGTTGTTTTTGAGGGCTTCTGCTCTGAGATCGAAACATCCGACTGAAGCCCCAGCTCTTTCGCCACGGACCGGAGCCGGCGTCTGAGCTGCTCGCCATCGAGCACCGCCAGCTCTTGCGGCAGACGCAGGATCAGCTTTCCGCCTTCGTACGCCAGGGATGTTTGCGGCAGAGCGCCCTTCATTCCCGCTGACAGCGTATGCGCGAGCCGGACGGCTTGCCCGACGATCAAGGCGCGCTTTTGCTGCTGACGCGGGATCATCGCGGAAAGCTTTGGCAGGAGTTCACCGGCAAGCTTGCGCTCGTAGCGATGGTAGACGCAGAGCGCGAGGAATGCCCGGCCAGGATGATCGACGCCGACAAGTCCGGATTGCGATATGATCACGGCGCTTTGCTCGCCGCGATAGTCGGGGTGCGCGCGCCAGGAGATATCGGACAGCAAGCAGGCCGCCTGCCGTAAGCGGCATTCCTCTTGAGTTTCGCGCGGACCCGGATCGACGAAAAGGCCATCTGTCCATGCAATCAGTTCTCTCGCATGCACATCGGATCTCGCTCGGAGCCGCGCAATGCTATCGCAGCCGCATAGCAGCGGATCGCGGGCGCGCTCCGCCTCGCTCATGAGGGTGTAGATCAGCCCCTCGCGCACGCCAAACGCCGAAAAGACGACGTCGTCCGGCTGCATCTTCCGGACGATCATGTTCAGGAGAAGCGCTCCGAAAGGCACGGCTTCTTCCCGGCCTGCCGAGAGGCCGTAAATACGTTTCAAGGATGAGGGGGAGCTGTTGCCGTAGCGCGCCGTGACCTGTAAGGCCTTTCGCGCGTCGAGCCGATAGCCGTGGACAGCCGTTAGGGCATAACCCGTCTGGTGCATATAGAGCTTGGCCAATGCGCGCCATGTTCCGCCCACGGCGTAAAACGTCTCGCCATGAGCCTCGGCGAGCCAGGTCTGAGGCGCTAAACCTTCCTCAATCAGCGGAATCGCCGCGGTTTTCTCGCCGTGGGTCTTGTCCACGAGCGAAAGGCTTCCGAGCGGCAGCGAAATCTTATGATCGAAAGACTTGCCCCGCAACCGGACGAGTTCGACGCTGCCGCCGCCGAGATCGCCTACAATGCCGGCGGGGTTTGCGCAGCCTGCCAGGACGCCAGTCGCCGCCAATTCCGCCTCTTCGGCATTGCCGATGACCCTGATCGGAACCCCGCAGGCTTCCTCGGCGCGCACCAAGAACTCATTCCCGTCCTCCGCCCATCGCACTGCGGCGGTTGCGAAAGGATGGATATCGCGCTCTTCGACGCCGCAAATGTTGGCAAGTTTGCGAAAGCGCGCAAGTGAAGACAGGGCCTCGGGGATGGTCTCGTGGTTCAGGCGCCGCGTGGAATTGAGATAGCGGCCGAGCCCGCACGTCGCCTTTTCCTGAAACAGCGCGGTTGGGGCGCGGGCAAGAGCTTCGTACACGACAAGCCGGATCGAGTTCGAACCGATATCGACAACGGCGACTGGCTTTGTGCCCAGAAGCCGTCCCTGTGCCGGATAATCCAAGTGTTCACCTTAAGCGTGGGGAGCGAGCGACGCCGCAGCGAAGCGGCGCGGGAAATTTCGCGTCAGTGCGCCGCCGCGCCCTGAAAGACTGGGATTGGTCATAAAGTACTCATGGGCGCTGAACGGTTCCTCTCCCGGCCTCAAACGGAAGCGCTCCGACGTCCCGTCGCTTCGAACCCTCCAGCTCTGCAAATTGTCCTTGAGATTGGCGATCATGATCTGGCCCAGAATCTGCTCGTGGACGGTTGGATTCGTTATCGCGGTCATCGCCTCCACGCGCCGCTCGAGGTTGCGCGGCATCATGTCGGCTGAGCTGATATAAACGTGCGCCTCGTCGGATGGCAACCCGTGTCCGGCGCCAAAACAATAAATCCGCGAATGTTCCAGAAAGCGGCCGATGATGCTTTTCGCGCGGATATTTTCTGAAAGCCCCCTTATGCCGGGCTTCAGGCAGCAAATCCCGCGAATGACGAGATCGACCGGCACGCCCGACATGCTCGCCTCGTAAAGCGCGTCGATGACGTCGGGATCGACAAGCGCATTGAGTTTCATCCAGACCGCGGCCGGCCGGCCGGCCTTCGCGTGCCCGATCTCGCTGTGAACCTCCTCAATGATCCGCTCTTTGATCCGGTGCGGGGAGATGTACATGTGCTCCAAATCGTTCGGGCGGCTGTAGGTCGTGACGTAATTGAAGATTTTCGACACGTCGCGCCCGGTGGCGGGATCGGCCGTGAAAAACGAAAGGTCGGTGTAAATCTTTGCCGTCGCGGAGTGATAATTGCCGGTTCCGATATGGCAATAGGTCCGAAGCTCTCTGTTTTCCTTCCGGACGACCTGGCCGAGCTTCGCGTGGGTCTTAACGTCGAGCTGCGTCAGGCCGTAAACCACATGAACGCCGACCTCTTCGAGCTGCTTGGCCCAGTCGAGGTTGTTCAGTTCGTCGAAGCGCGCTGTCACTTCGATCATGACGGTGACGCTCTTGCCCGCTTGCCGCGCGTCTCTCAAGGCCTCGACGATCGGGGATTTCCGCGACGTCCGGTAAAGCGTCCATTTGATCGCGACGACGTCGGGGTCGCAGGCCGCCTGCCGCAAATATTGGAGAACGATATCGAAGGATTCGTAAGGATGGTGGACAATGATGTCTTTCGCC
>JBAVVQ010000358.1:0-3152 GCA_049697375.1 Rhodomicrobium sp. | reverse complement strand
GCCTCGCTCATACCCTTCTGAAATTGAACTTTGTTGCGCGCCATGGGAAACCCGTTGCAAATCAGTTGTTCTTGTTTTGTTCCATAGCATACCCAATCCGGCTGACGCAAGTGCGTAATCAGGAATTCTATTTAATGGGAGGTCATGCGAGAGAAAATATGTTTGTTTACAATGGTCTAGCATAATTACTTCGCGTCACGTCAAGGGTGCGGCGCTCCTCATTTTGCACGGAGTAAACGCCTTCCTAATCATAATCAGACCGAAATGGTCCATCGAGCGCCCGAAATTAACCAAGCCAGGTTAACGCCTAAATCCGCGCGGCAACGGCTTGTTCGCCACGATGGCTTGATTTACTACTTGTGTAGCTGATCGGTTGTAACGCGCCGTTCGCTTGCCTCAATGACTTTCGCGTGAAGGTCCAGAACGGCCGACGGGACAGCTTCAACCTCATTCGCGTAACCCAATATTCCTTCATAAGAGGCGGAAGAGGTCCGGCGAAGGAGGCTTTGCAGATGGGGCCATTCCCTCACGATGGCCCGGCGGCAACCCTATCGGATGACAATCCGATGGGGACCGACGGCTTTGAGTTTGTCGAGTTCGCCCATTCGGAGCCAGCGAAGCTTACCGCCCTTTTCGAACTGATGGGCTTTTCGGCTGTCGCAAGGCATCGTTCGAAAAATGTCACCTTGTATCGGCAAGGTGGCGTTAACTATGTCGTTAATGCCGAGCCGGACAGCTTCGCGGCCAAGTTTGCAAAAAGCCATGGGCCGTGCGCCTGCGCAATGGGCTTCCGCGTCGTCGATGCCGCGCATGCGCTTAAACGTGCGGTGGAGCTTGGCGCCAAGCCGGTTTCGGCTCCTGTCGGTCCTATGGAACTCAACATCCCGGCCATTGAGGGCATCGGAGGCGCGCTCATCTATTTTGTCGACCGCTACGGCGAGAAGGGTTCGATCTGGGATGTCGATTTCCGCTGGACAGCTACGCGCGAGCAGCAGCCCGAAGGAGCCGGCCTCTATTATATCGACCATCTGACTCACAATGTTCAGCGCGGGCGCATGGACTGGTGGGCCGACTGGTACAAGCGCTTTTTCAACTTTCGCCAGATCCGCTACTTCGACATCGAGGGCAAGCTCACAGGGCTCCACTCGCGGGCGATGACGAGCCCATGCGGCAAAATCCGCATCCCGATCAATGAAAGCGCCGACGAAAAGAGCCAGATCGAGGAATATCTCCGCGATTACAAGGGTGAAGGCATCCAGCACATCGCCTGCGGCTGCCGGAACATCTACGATACGGTCACGAAGCTGCGAGCAGCAGGGCTGCCCTTCATGCCCTCGCCTCCCGCCACCTACTACTTGAGAATTGACGAGCGCGTGCCCGGTCATGGAGAGCCTCTGAATAAGCTTGAGCGGCTCGGCGTTCTGATCGATGGCGAGGGCGTCGCTGGCGGCGGGGAAACCAAGGTCCTTCTGCAAATCTTCTCGAAGACGGTGATCGGCCCGATCTTCTTCGAATTCATCGAGAGAAAGGGAGACGAGGGATTCGGCGAAGGAAATTTCCGCGCCCTGTTCCAGTCCATCGAGGAGGATCAGATCCAGCGCGGGGTTTTAAAGCCGACCGCCGTGGAGTAGCGCCGATGGCCGCCACGCCGGAAGGCTACATGCCGGGTTTCGGCAATGATTTCGAGACCGAGGCGCTGCCCGGAGCCTTGCCGGCCCACCAGAACTCGCCGCAGCGATGCGCCTACGGACTTTATGCCGAACAGCTTTCCGGCTCGCCCTTCACGGCGCCGCGCGGGAAGAACGAGCGTTCTTGGCTCTACCGCATCCGCCCTTCGGTAAAGCACACGGGCCGCTTCAAGAACGTCGCGATTCCGTTCTGGAGAACTGCGCCTGCAGCTCATGAGGCGGAACGGCCCATCGGCCAGCTTCGATGGGGCCTGGTTCCGATACCCAAGGAACGCCTGACCTTCGTCGAGGGTGTGCGAACCATCACGACCGCCGGGGACGTAAATACCCAAACCGGCATGTCCGCGAGCCTCTACTTCGTGACGCAATCCATGGCGGACGAGTATTTCTATAACGCCGATGGCGAGCTTCTCGTGGTACCGCAGCTTGGGCGGCTGATTTTTTTCACGGAGTTCGGGCGGATCGGGGTCGGCCCAGGTGAGATTTGCCTCATCCCGCGCGGCGTGAAGTTCAAGGTCGCGCTGGAGGATGGCCCTGCGCGGGGTTACCTCTGCGAAAACTACGGCGCAAAGTTCACGTTGCCGAACCGCGGCCCCATCGGGGCGAACTGCCTCGCAAATCCGCGCGATTTCAAGACGCCGGTGGCGGCCTTCGAGGACAAGGACGCGCCCTGCCGCCTGACCGTCAAATGGTGCGGCACGTTCTATTCATGCGATCTCGATCACTCGCCCCTCGATGTTGTCGCCTGGCATGGCAATTACGCGCCCTACAAATACGATCTTAAGACCTTCGCTCCCATCGGCGCGCTTTTGTTCGATCATCCCGACCCGTCCATTTTCACAGTGCTGACTGCGCCTTCGGGCGAGGAAGGGACCGCCAATGTGGACTTCGTAATCTTTCCCGAGCGCTGGGCGGTGGCCGAGCATTCGTTCCGCCCGCCCTGGTATCACATGAACATCATGAGCGAGTTCATGGGCCTGATCTGGGGGCAATACGAGGCAAAGCCCGAGGGCTTTCTGCCGGGCGGCATGTCGCTGCACAATTGCATGCTGCCGCACGGCCCGGATGCGCAATCTTTCGAACGCGCCTCCGAAGTTGATCTTCGCCCGGTCAAGCTGACCGACACCTTGGCTTTCATGTTCGAGACCCGGTTTCCGCAGCACTTGACGCGCTATGCCGCGGAACTGGAAACGCTTCAGGAGGATTATCCGGAGTGCTGGGCTGGCCTTAAAAAGCGCTTCAACGGAAAGCCATGATGGTTTCCGATCGCATTTCCCCTCATCCTGTCCGTCTCCGGGCGAACGCGCCTCGGCGAGTTCGCAACTCAAAATTGACCGCATCCGCAAGCGGATGCGGCGGGGAGAAGGAACGCCGTTGCAACCGGCACGACCCGCCCCCTCTCCCCTTGCGGGAGATGGTTGGGGTGAGGGGTTTGATCCGATGAAGCTCGCCTCGCTAAATTCC
>JBAVVQ010000357.1:0-1671 GCA_049697375.1 Rhodomicrobium sp. | reverse complement strand
ACCCTATATTTCATCTTTTTAAGGGCACAGCGCAACCTGCGCGGAACCGGCTTTCCGGCGCAAAACAGACCGGGTGCGCGCGGAGAGTGCACGGTGCTCGCATGAATGCCTGGAATTGGCAAGCGCGCTTTTTTCGCAAGAAGGGCTCAGGCGTGCGGACAAACTCGCGTTGCAGTGGACAGGAGTCGCGGCGGCGCTTACATTCCGGTGATCTCGAAACAGGACACCGTCATGAGCTATAACGTCGCCGTCGTCGGCGCCACGGGCAATGTGGGCCGCGAAATGTTGAACATCCTCGACGAGCGCGAATTCCCGGTGAACGAGGTTTTCGCCATCGCGTCGCGCCGCTCGACCGGCGTAGAAGTTTCGTTTGGCGACAAAACGCTTAAGTGCCACGACCTGGCGACGTTTGACTTTTCGAAATGCGACTTCGCGCTGATGTCGGCGGGCGGCGACGTGTCGAAAGACTGGTCGCCCAAAATCGGTAAGACCGGCTGCGTCGTCATCGATAATTCGAGCGCATGGCGCTACGACATCGACGTCCCGCTGATCGTGCCCGAGGTGAACGCCGACGCCGTCGCCGGATTCAAGAAAAAGAACATCATCGCGAATCCGAATTGCTCGACGGCGCAGCTTGTGGTCGCCCTGAAGCCGCTGCACGATGCTGCGACAATTAAGCGCGTCGTGGTGGCGACCTACCAATCCGTCTCTGGCGCAGGCAAGGACGCGATGGACGAGCTTTGGAACCAGACCAAAGGCATTTTCGTCACCGATATGCCGACGCCGGAGCAGTTCACCAAGCAGATCGCGTTCAACGTGATTCCGCACATCGACAGCTTCATGGAAGATGGCTATACCCGCGAAGAATGGAAAATGGTCGCCGAGACCAAGAAGATCCTCGACCCAAAGATCAAGCTAACGGCGACATGCGTGCGCGTGCCTGTTTTCGTCGGCCATTCGGAGGCGGTGAATATCGAGTTCGAGAAGCCGATCTCGGCGAAAGAGGCCCGCGACATCCTGCGTGAAGCGCCCGGACTGCTCGTCGTCGACAAGCGGGAGGACGGCGGCTACGTCACGCCGGTCGAATGCGTGGGAGACTTCGCAACCTTCGTGAGCCGCATCCGCGAAGATCCGACCGTCGAAAACGGCCTGAACCTTTGGATCGTCTCCGACAATCTTCGCAAGGGCGCCGCGCTCAATACCGTCCAGATCGCTGAGACGCTTATCAATCGCGGATTGATCAAGAAACGGGAGGCGGCTTAGGCCACCTTCTTCCCTCGCGGGGGAGCCCCTGCCCATTCACTGCACGATCGACTTTCCATGTGATGACGCCGCGCGTTTGCGGCAAGATTTCACGGGTCCGATTGCCGTTTTGACGGCGCGGCGGCTGGGCGATGTCGTTTCGCTCCTGGAGAAGGTTGAGCGCCACGCTCGCGACGGCCGGTGGGCCGTGGGCATGGTGGCCTACGAAGCCGCGTCCGTTTTCGATGACGCCTTTCAAACGCTGCCGCCGTCCGAAGGCATTCCGCTCGCCGCCTTCGCAATCTTCGAGGCCCCATCCGAGCCTGACGAAGACACAGCGAAAGCTGTGTTTCGCTGCTCGCACTGGCAGAGCGACATTGCCCCCGCCGTCTTCAGAAAAAAGGTTGAAGACATCCGCGAAGGCATCGC
>JBAVVQ010000356.1:0-3720 GCA_049697375.1 Rhodomicrobium sp. | reverse complement strand
CCCTCAGTTGACGGCAATTTCGTCTGTTTTTACCGAAGCCTGAACTAAAAATATCGTGTAACATAAAGGACGTTGGACTGAACGGCTTCGCCGTAATGGCGCTGTTGCGGGCTTTCAAATACACTGTAGACTTGCTATGGATCAGATCTGAGCTTCTGTTTTCCCGTAATTATTACACGCGAGAATGTTTGTTATCGCGTGTAATCTTGTTGTTTTGCTTTGATCATGAGCGACCTTCTCTCCGGCGCACGCAAAAGACAATCACAACCGCAAGGCGTGAAGCCGAAGACGACCGCTGCAGCTATTGCTCTCGCTAAATCCCAAGCTTATCAAGACGCCGCCGATGCGCCAGGCACGCTGAAGGCCTACGCGTCGGATGTCGCTCATTTCGAGGCCTGGTGCAAGGCGCAAGGATTCGCGGCGGAGCCCGATCCCACGGTCGTAGGCGCCTATCTGGCCGCCGCCGGCGAAGGCTATGCGCCATCCACGTTGCGCCGCCGCGTGGCGGCAATCGCCCGCGCCTCTGGCATGGCCGGACACCCACTTGATACAAAACATCCTGCTATTCGAGAGACCTTAAGAGGCATTGGCCGCCGGCATGGCGCACGGGCGCGGCGCTCGGCTGCGCTGACGACCGCGGAAATTCGCAGGATTTGCGCGGCATGCGATCAGAGCTTGTCCGGCATTCGCGATCGCGCGCTGGTCCTTCTTGGTTTTGCCGGAGCGTTCCGCCGCTCCGAGCTTGTGAGCCTTAATGTCGAACACATCGATTGGACGCGGGACGGCATGACGATCTTCATCGAACGGTCGAAGACCGACAAGGCGGGCGAAGGCGCTGAGATCGCCATTCCGCACGGGCGATCCGAGGAAACCTGCGCTGTGACGGCGCTCAGGACCTGGCTCCAGGCCAGCAAGATTCACCGAGGTCCCCTCTTTCGCAAAATCAACAAGGCAGGCCGGATCGAACGCCCCCGGCTAGGCGTCGACGCGGTGCGGTCCATCCTTCTAATGAGAGCGAGACAAGCCGGCCTTCAAGGCAAATGGCAGGAGCCGATCAGCCCGCACAGCCTGCGTGCCGGTTTCGTGACCACCGCTTATGGCAATGGCGTGCTCGATGAAGAGATCATGCGTCATACGCGTCACAAGAGCCTCGCCACCATGCGCAGCTACGTCCGGCGCTCGAAATTGAGCACGTCAAGCCCGGCGGGCAAGATTGGTTTGTAAACTGGAGTAACCTTCCAGATTAACAGTTCTGATTATTTCACGACAAAGAAGGTATCTTTTTCAATGGCTTGGGAAGGTGTCCCCGGCCTTTTCGAAGGAGATTGTTTCGATGTCAGAGTTGCGTGAACGCATGATCGCGGATATGCGGTCCCAAGGACTATCAGCCTCGACCCAGGAAGTTTACCTGCACGGCGTTAAAGGACTTGCCGCCTATTACCGCCGCTCGCCCGATCGGCTGGACGAGAAAGACGTGCGCCGGTATTTGCTCTACTTGCGCGACGAGCGCGGCGTCGCCCGCGGAACCTACGCGCCCCATCAAGGCGGCATTCGTTTCTTGTTCGCCCACACGCTCGAGCGCGACTGGTCGCTGTTCTTAAAAAAAGAGTCCGTCCGCCGAAGCGCAGGCGTTTGCCATACGTTTTATCGGACGCGGAAGCGCGCGCCATCCTCTCTCGCGTAAGAAAACCGATCCCCAGAGCCGCGCTGCTTTTGATGTATGCTTGCGGCCTGCGCATCAGCGAAGCCGCAAACCTCGAAGTCACGGCCATCGATGGCAAGAGCGGTTTGGTGCGCGTCATTGGCAAGGGCAACAAAGAGCGCCAAGTGCCGCTGCCCGAGGCCGTACTCAACGAACTGCGCCGTCTCTGGAAGACCCATCGCCATCCACGCTGGCTGTGCCCCAGCAAGCGCCGCGATGGACCTATCACAAGGATATCGCTGTGGCGCACGTTTCACGCCGCCGCCCGTCAAGCAGGGATCACGCGTCCCGTAAGTCCTCATTCGCTCAGGCATAGTTACGCTACCCGGCTCCTGGAAAACGGCGTCGACACCCGCGTCGTGCAGATTTTGCTCGGCCATGTGAACATCTCAACGACGGCTGGTTATACCCATCTAATCGAACCAGCGCGCGGCTCGCTCAAGACCCTCCTCGACAAAATGATGCGCGGCCTCTGATCCGGGGCCGACGCCGTGATCGAAATCGCGGATGTCTTCCGCCGTTTCGCGGACGGCTACCTTGCGGCGCATGGCGGCTCGATGCTGCCATCGCACAAGCGCGCCATCGCCGACATTTTGGCCTGCCGCACCGAAGCGCTCGGCGGACACCTCTGGCGCTGCAATCACTGCAGCGCCGAAATCTATTCCTATCATTCCTGCAAAAACCGCAGTTGCCCCAAGTGCCATACGGATCAGGCCGAGCGCTGGTTGGCTGCACGGCAAGCCGAAGTCCTGCCTTGCCGCTATTTCCATGTCACAGTGACGGTGCCGGAAGAACTGCGCGAAACGCTGCGCGCCAATCAGAAGGCCTGTTATCCCCTGCTGATGAAAGCCGCAGGCGAGGCCATTATCGAGCTTGCCCGCGATCCTCGCTACGTGGGCGGCACGGCCGGCGTGCTGGCGGTTCTTCATACCTGGACGCAACAGCTCCTCTACCATCCCCACGTCCATTGCCTGGTGACGGGCGGCGGCGTTGCCGGCGACGATTGGCTTGCCTCGCGCCACACCGAGTTCCTGGTTCCGACGCCCGCACTGGCCAGCCTCGTTCGCGGCAAGCTCAAGGCCATGCTCGCCAAGCACTGCCCTGGAGTGATTTTGCCGCCACCAATCCGGCGCACTCGGTGCGCGGTCCGAAGCACGTCGTCAAAACCGGCAAGACCACGGTGCTGACGGCCGATCAGGCGCGCGAGCTTCTCGACAGCATCGACACGTCGACCGTGGTCGGATTACGGGATCGGGCGCTGATTTCGGTGATGACGTTCGCCTTCGCGCGCATCGGCGCGGTCGTCGGCATGCGCGTTGAAGACTACTATCCGCAAGGCAAGCGCTGGTGGGTCCGGCTGCATGAGAAAGGCGGCAAGCGCCACGAGATGCCGGCGCACCACAATCTCGAAACCTATCTCGATGCATATATAGAGGCGGCCGGAATCCGCGACGGCGGCAAGGCTCCCCTCTTCCGCTCCGCCGCTGTCCGCACCGGCACGCTGACGGACAGGCCGATGAACCGTATCGACGCCTATCGCATGATCCAGCGCCGCGCTGCCGATCTCGGGACGCGAAGTCGGATCGGCTGCCATACCTTTCGCGCCACGGGGATTACCGCCTATCTTGAAGCGGGCGGCACCTTAGAGAACGCGCAGGCCATGGCGGCTCATGAAAGTCCGCGTACAACGAAGCTCTATGATCGTACTGGCGATGAGATCACGCTCGACGAGATTGAGCGGATAACGATTTGACGCTCAATACTCAACCAGTCCGGGTGGGTTATTGAGCGTTATGGCACAAGCCTAGCCACGAGACAGACAAGCTACACCCTTCTGCACAACTCCAAGGCCTGGGGCCGGGAACGATTCGCGAGCCTTTACGCCGTTTTGCAGAGTTAGCGGACATACACGCTATTTTCGATAAGCCTTTGGCGTTCGCGAATTGACGGGGCAGAACTGCCCTGCACAGCGGACATCATCATTCGAAAGGGCGATTCAAAGAATGCGCCCCGTGACA
>JBAVVQ010000355.1:0-7171 GCA_049697375.1 Rhodomicrobium sp. | reverse complement strand
GGCCATAACTACATCTCCGAAAGAGCTTGATCTTCGCCGGGTGGGTTTTCCGACGCCTCGAAAGAGGAAGCTGATCCTTTAGCAAGTTTTCATCACCTAACACTATTACATGTGTCAAGCCGCAGTAACAGATAATGACATCTGTCACTGCGATACAATCATTGTTTGCAGTTTGTCAGGAATTATATAAGACACTTGTAAGAATTATTTTGATTTGCTATAGGGATTTCGCTGAGGTGTAAACCGCCAAACGTCTGTCGGGGAATGCGCTGATATGTGCGCTAAGCTACATGAATGTTCATGACCGCCGATGCAAAACGCTGTATTGCTTAAGGTGCGCGCAGTTGATCAGGACGGCGGAGATCCTGGAATTGCTGGCGCCGGTCGTAACGTGACTTTCAGCCGGAGAGTCGCGCAAACTTAGAATGAAGACAACGCGGCGATGATGAAGACCCGCAGCCGTGGCCCAGGCGAAGAGAGCCCCGCGTTTGGCGCCGACATTACAAATTGCGATCGTGAGCCGATTCATAGTCCAGGAGCCGTGCAGCCCCACGGCGCTTTGCTTGCCGTCGACCCGCGCGACCTTCAAATCCTTCAGGCCGGCGGAGATACGCCGCGCATTTTCGGCGCGCAGCCAGGCGACTTGCTAACAACGAACCTCTCGGATTGGTTCGCGCCCGACCGCGTTTCCCAGCTCAGAACCCTTCTCGACACCGAAGGGGCGCCGATCCGGCCGATGCACGCCTTCGCCATCGCCGGCAGCCGCGATGGCGGAACCGTCGACACTTTCGTCTACCGAAGCGGGGCGCTCGTGGTGCTGGAACTGGAGCCCGTGGGCGAAAGCCTCCCCGAAGATGCTTTCGTTCTCGTGCAGGCCATGCGGTCTCGCGTGCAACACGCGGATGCGCCCCAAGAATTCTGCCAAGGTCTCGCTGAGGCGGTGCGCCGTGTCTCTGGCTTCGACCGCGTCATGGTTTATCGCTTTCTGCCGGGCGGCGTCGGATGCGTCGATGCGGAAGCCCGCGGCGAAGGTGTGGAGTCTTTCCTCGGTCACCTTTATCCGGCTTCCGATATTCCGAAGCAGGCGCGAGAGCTTTATTTTAGAAATTGGGTTCGCCTCATCCCCGATGCACGGTCTACGCCAGCTCCCATCCTGTCGGCAAACGATCCTCGTAACAACGAGCCGCTTGACCTTAGCCATAGCCTCATCCGCAGTGTTTCGCCCGTACATATAAAAGACCTTGCGAATATGGGCGTCGTGGCGTCGATGTCGCTGTCGATCATCATAGCCGGACGCCTATGGGGGCTGATCGCCTGCCATCACTGCACGCCAAGATATTTGCCCCATCGTCTTCGCATGGCCTGCGAGTTGTTCGCGCAAATGGCGTCGGCGAAGCTCGAAACAAAGCTCGCCGCCCAGGAGTTCGAGGCGCAGCTCAAAAGCAAAAGCATCCACGAAGAACTCGTCAGGCGCGTGAGCCGGGAGGCTGATCTAGAAGCCGAGCGCCAGCGTATCGCAAGAGAACTGCATGACCGCCTTGGACAGACACTCACGCTTTTGCAGCTTGGCCTCGATGAACTTGGTTACTCGCTTCCAGAAAGTGAGAAGTTCGGGCTGCAGATCGAGGGGCTAAAGAGGCTTGCCAACAGTTTATGTTCCGAAGTGAACCGGCTCGCCTGGGAAATTCGCCCCCCGGCGCTCGATGATCTGGGTCTCGAAGCCGCAATCCGCCAACTCATCGAAACCTGGAGCGAGCGCCTGAACTTGCAGTTTGACGTGCGCCTGGCGCTGAACGACCGGCGGCTGGAGCCCGCAGTGGAGACGACGCTCTACCGGGTGTTGCAGGAGGCCATCACCAACATCGCAAGACATGCGGAGGCGACGCGAGTTGCGGTGCTCCTTGATGCCAATGAGAAAGAAGTCAGCATGATTGTTGAAGACAATGGGCGAGGTTTTTCCGCCAACGAAGCGATTTCGGATGACAGGCTCCCGAAGCGCCTTGGTTTGATCGGCATACGGGAGCGCTTATCGCTGGTTGCCGGCACGCTGGAGGTCGAATCCGCGCCCGGTCGCGGCTGCACACTTTATATTCGTGTGCCGCTATGAACGCTCCAACCGCCCTTCGCGTTCTCGTTGCCGACGATCATCCCGTTGTGCTCGCCGGCATCAGGGCTTTGCTGAATCGCAATCCAGGCGTCGAAATCATCGGCGAAGCCCATGACGGCCGGACGGCGCTTCAGATGGCTATCGAGCTTCAGCCTTCGATCCTGGTGCTGGATTTCTCCATGCCCGACTTGAATGGAGTAGAGGTTACCAAGCGGCTGCTCGCGGAGCGTCCTCACTCCAAGGTGATTGTGCTGACGGTCCATGAAGATCGGTCTTATCTGCGAAAGCTCATCGAGGTCGGGGCGGTTGGCTATGTGCTCAAGAGGTCAGCGGCGGATGACCTGCTTCGCGCCATCCAGGCTGTGGCGGCTGGCGGGGTTTATCTTGATCCTTCAATTGCCGGTCACGCCATAGACAGAACCCCCAACAGGCTAAAGGAGACCACCAACGGACGCGCCGAGCTGAGCGAGCGCGAAGTGGAAGTGCTGCGATTGACCGCGGTGGGCCATAGCAATAAGGCGATCGCAAATATCTTGCGCATCAGCGTCAAGAGCGTGGAGACCTACAAGGCGCGCGCCATGGACAAGCTCGGCTTCCGAAGCCGGGTTGAACTTGTCGGGTATGCGGTCGAGAAGGGCTGGCTGATGGGCGCCTGACAAGGCCTATACCGGCGGACCTGCTGGTCCGGGGCGCTTCGGGGGCGCCACCGATGGCTATGACAAAAAAGGGGCTACGATAGAGCCCCCAGGCGTGCAAATGGCAGACTTTCAGCGGGAACCATGGACGGAATCCCGGCTAGAAGTCCGCAACAGACGGTACCACGATCACTGCCCAGGATCATGTCAGGAAAAACCCAACAAATAATGTCCGTATTATTCTGACGTTCCGCTTATACTTTCGTTGTTGCTGGCTTGCCAAGCTTGGTCTACTCTTAGGTCAAATCAACCAAATTAGCTTGCGATCAATGCGCTCCAGTCAGCTTGCTTGACCGGATTTACGCTTGATTTTCGATCGGATGGGCTTGGACAGCCCTGATCGGACTGAGCCCGTGTGCATTGCTTAGGCGTGCGCCGGATCAGTCACGAGCGAATGCGGCTGTGCGCGATTTTAACTGGCGAGGCTGAAAGCCTTTGCACGCCCTCTTTAACGTGAGCTGGAAACGGAGCCCTCTTGAATGAATGAGAACAACGCATCTATGGCCGTGGCTGAAGCGCGGCGTCCTGTCGGATTAAGCTTGCTTTCTACATTCGACGAGATCGCCCGCACATGTCTTGAGGGAGCACGCGGAAGCGCTCATACCGCTCTTCAAACCTACTTGGACGGTCGGGTTGCTATTGGTGACGCCTCTTTCACTCGCCGGGCGATCCTTATTGCGATTCATGACATGAAGGAAGATCTGGACGCTCCGCTCGCGCTTCAGGAGGGAGCCTTTGCGAAATTGCAGTCGCTAAAGGTGCAGCCGGCGCCCGAGCTGAGACTTTATCGCGATCTTGCGACTGCGCTTCTCAGAATGGAAGTCGTCATAAGATTTCGCGCTATGAAAAATAGGGATACCAAGCATTAAAAATAATGCTCCGTCGATGATCGCGCGGTCCACGGCAAGACGAGCCGCAGATCGCGCGTGAAGTGGACGGAGGAGGCGCCGATGATCGTGAAATTTCGAGCGATGCAGGTCGAGGATAAAGAGCTGTTCAAGAGCTTCATCCGATCGCTTCCCCGCAAGGATAACTACTACCTGCTGGTCGACGTCGAAAACGATCGGGCGATGGATCGTTGGATTGAGAAAATTCAGTCGGGCGAGACCATCGGCTTGGCCGCGACCGAGGGCGGCGACATGATCGGCTATTGCAATCTAAAAACCAACGACCTGCCCTGGACACGCCACGTTGGCGAGATCCGCATCGGCGTCTTAGCCGCATACCGGGGCCGCGGGATCGGCAAGGCTCTGGCGGAGCAAATTTTCTCGATTGCGCGGGGGCGGGGACTGCAAAAGCTTTGGGCGCGGATGGCGATCAGCCAGGATGCGGCCCAACATTTGTTCAAGAGCCTAGGATTCCGCACCGAGGCTCTGCTCTCGGATTTCGTCAAGAACGAGAATGGCCTAACCGATACCCTTGTGATCATGTCCCATGATTCCAGGGAGCATTGGTCCTTCTAAGCTCGAACGCCTCGCCATTCAGTGAGGCTAGTGGAGCGAATTTTACGTTTGAGGCCGGTCCGCCAGGAGTTCGCGCTCAAATTCAAAATCTCCACGAGGATCGAAGAGTTGCTAATGGCCCGTGCAAGAGCATGCAGATGTCGAATCGGGCCACCAGGGTGGAACGGAAGTGACTGAGGAGGACACTATGCGTAGCGTGAGATTTACTGATGCCATCCTTCCAGAGCAGTCTCCTTGGCCGGTGGCGGAAGACGCTGCAAAGGCCAAAGCCCTCATCAATTTCCTGATGCAGGATCGGTTTTTCCTTGAGCATTTCCGCAGTGCCGATCCGAAAGTGCGCGCGGCTGCCATGGATACGCTAAACAAAGCTCACCATCAGGCCTACGGCGACGCCCCAGCGGCTGACGACGATGCGGCCAGCGGACGCCACTAGAGCGTATCCGCTTTTGACAACTTGGCGTGACCCGCTCCATGAGCGCCGGGAAGAGGAGGTGCGCGCGTCACTCCACCCGTCAGAATAAGACGGAGATAGAGCAGATATAAAGGAGGGTTTTTCCCGACGTGATACAGGGGCAACGATTATGGTAAGCGAAAGGTGAAGGTTAACCGGGAGGGATCAAAGGTTAGCTTTCAAGCTTAAAGCCGGTCATCAGCCTCAAGTAAGGGTGGAAACAACGGGCGCCTTCGAAAAGAAGACGCCCTATTGCTTTTCCGTGTTTCGCTTCGCGCTTTACTAGTGCGAGCCTGGCTTCGCGGAGCTTCCAGTTTTCTGACACGTGCCGTCCGACAGGCTGCGAGTACGTCATGCCTCATCAAGACCGGGTAGGCATATCCATATAATAACTCGACGGCGTTTCCTTGGCGACGTTGTCCACGACACCGCCCTTCACCGCATCCCAGCATCTCCCGGCCGCCGTGCGCGCCACCCCTCTTTTGCGGGATTGTGTAAGCAGACAATTCAGACAATTCAGACAATTCCGTGCTATTCCAGAGCCCTGGCGCTCCCAACCAAAGGAATTGACCCCATTTATCGCGGGCAGCGCCAAGCCAAAATAAGGGAGCCATTCATGAGCACACAATTCGTTGCCGCAATCGCAGTCCTGACCGCCGTTACAGCCACGGCGGCATTTGCACAGGGCCAAGCTACGCCGAAGGCGAGCAAGGCCGAGGTTCAGAAGCTCGTTGGCAGCATTAAAAGCGATAAGGCAAAACTCGCTCAATACTGCGAGATAACAAAACTTGAAACTCAATCCAACGCGCTTGCCGAAAAAAATGAGAACGATCCAAAGCTGGAAGGCCTTGGAAAACAAATGGACGGCCTTTCCGCAAAGCTTGGTCCTGATTACGAAAGAATTACAAATTCAGACCTCGACGACGCTTCTGCCGCGCTTTTCGATGACCTCTCAAAAAGCTGCAACGTCGGTTTCAAACCTGAGCAAGCCGCGCCCAAGGTCACCAAGGCCGACGTCCAGAATCTTGTTAACAGTGTTAAAGGCGATAAGACAAAACTTTCTCAATTCTGCGGGATAACAAAACTGGCGACTCAGGCTGGCGCATTGGCTCAAAAAAACAAGAACGATCCGAAGCTGCAAGCTCTTGGGAAACAAATGGACGATCTTTCCGAAAAACTTGGTCCTGATTACGAAAGAATTACAACTGCAGACCTCGACGACGCTTCCGCTGCCCCTCTCACTGACCTCTACAAAAGCTGCAAATAAGTCTGCGCAAGCCCCTGATGGATGCGCAAGTGAGGCGATCACTGCCACAGGGGCTTGCAAGAAGTCTGGGGGCGGATTCCACATATCCATTTTGCGTGGTGGCCCTACCGCGCGCAAGGCGCGGCTTGTTGAGCCAGGCCGCGATGTTTTGGAACGTGGTGTTCAGTTCATCGGCGGGGGCAGGCGCTTTCTGCCAAATCCCTTCGTGTTGACGTTAATTCTGCAATCCGGATCGCCGATGGAGCGAGCGCCAACGCCCGCATTTGCGGTTGCTATACCTGCGCGCTTTTTTGTCTGAAGACGCGCCGGGGGCTGTCGGCGAAGTTCGACGCGCGGGCTCAATCCGCATGTGGTGGGCCGATGGGGCCTTGGCCGAACTCGTGCCGGCTCTCGAACATTCGCTTGCGATCGGCGGGCAGGCGGATGTCTCTGAATTGGCGGCGCCGATTCGGCCGGTGGCGAGAATGGGACATCCGAACGCCCGGTTCGTAGAGGTAGACACCTTCAACGGCGTCAGGAAATGCCCCCTATCCGGCGACTTTTCGGCGTGATCGACCGGACAACCGGAACCCGTAGATTGCGAGAAAATGTCTCATGCCGGGGTCTGGCGAGAGCGCTTTTGCTGGCCCAGAAAATCAGTCTGCGCCCTGTAAACGCTGCCGCTCAGAGGGCGCTGCAGCCATAGCTTGGTATGCAAAACACCACTTTGTCGGCGAGGCTGATGAGTTGATAATAACGTTCGCGTGAAGACATGGTAATGGCTTTCGCGTGAACTTGGCATTAAGTTCTTTCTTCAGTCCAAGGTCGATGGGTGGTATTCTCTGCGCATCTGCCAAAAAAAAATAGGCTGGGAGCGAAGCGTCGATCTACCGAAGATTCGAGCACACCGGCTTTGACACGAGCGGCGGAAGGCCTGCTCGCGAGCGCAATTACATACCGGACGGATACAGCACATGAACGCGAAATATCCTGGCATCTCGACAGTCATTCACGGTAACGGCGCCGTCGCCGAGGTGATGGGCCATGTGTGTGGCGGCGTCATCGGCTATCCGATCACACCCTCGACGGAAATCTCCGAAATCTACGAGGCGTTCCGTTCCGGAGGCGGCTGCAACGTTTGGGGCAAGCACCCCTTCTTCTTTGAGCCGGAGGGCGAGCACTCGGCGCAATCGGGCGCGCTCGGCGCGG
>JBAVVQ010000354.1:0-2541 GCA_049697375.1 Rhodomicrobium sp. | reverse complement strand
AGCATCGTGCGCGACGCGGCGGCGACCGCACAGACCTTCGCGCGCTCCGTTGGCTCCAAGGGGCTGAAGACCGCCGCGGAGGAGCTCCGCAAGGCGCGCGGCGACCTTCCGAGGCAGTTCGCGAGCGCGTTCGAGCGTGCGGGCGGCCTTGCCAGGAAGGGCGGCGACGGCTTGAAACGTCACTACGAGTTTCTTCTTGAGGCCCAGGAATTGCGCGCCCGTTATGCGGAGATTCTTGCGCGCGCTCCCATCCTGACCGAAAAGGGCAAGCAGTTTCTCGCCCGGCTGGAACTCGAAAAGCGAGCCGAGCAGCTTCGCGACTCTTCGGGCGACGTCGCCGACTGGTCGCGGCGGAGGCTTGTGATGGCGATTGCGTATCTGATCAGGGGACTGCAATACGTTCAGGCGAAGATTACGCCGCTACAGAACAAGCAGCTTGCGGTTGTGGCCTCCGCGGAGGAGCCGGTCCGCGCTCCGGCTGAGCCGGACGCTGCCGACGAGTCATTCAGGGTCTTGCTCTTGGCCTCGTCCTCCTACGCAGGCGGAAATCACGGGCGGGGAAAAGCCCGCAGCAGCGCCGCCCGGCCGAGGAAACCACGCAAGGCGGCTTCAGGAGAGGAGACTGTTTACAAATCGGCATCGGCGTCGGCGCGTCCATCGGGGCGCCTGCGCGACCTCGTGGCCGGTGAAACTTCCGTGGCGGAGTATGGCGCCGCCGTCGCCGAGGCTCCCCGCCCGAGAACGGTTCGCCCTTCTTCAGTCAGAAGCTCCAGCTCTCTTCTCGATAGGCTCTCAACAGTGGATAATGAGGAACAGGCCGAGACTGAGGACTTTTCTTCCTTGCACGAGGAGACAGCTCTCAAGCGCCGGTCTTTCCGTCTTTTCAAGTCCATGCGGAATTGAGGCTTCGTCTAAATGTTTCTGCGTTTCTTCTACGAGTTGAAGCAGTCTGGAATTCCTGTCAGCGTCAAGGAGTATCTCACCTTCCTTGAAGCGGTGGATTCCGGGATCGCGGACAAAAAGATCGACAACTTTTATTATCTTTCCCGCGCCTCGCTCGTGAAAGACGAGCGCCATCTCGATAAGTTCGACCGGGTTTTCGGCCATGTCTTCCGGGGTCTTGAGAGCCTGGCCGAAGGGATCGAGGCCGAAATTCCGGAGGAGTGGCTGCGCGCGCTTGCCGAACGGCTGCTCACCGAGGAAGAGAAGGCGCAAATCAAGGCGCTCGGCGGCTGGGATAAGATCATGGAGGAGCTGAAGAAGCGCCTCGCCGAGCAAAAAGGCCGCCACGAGGGCGGCTCCAAATGGATCGGAACGGGCGGCACGTCGCCGTTCGGCGCTTACGGTTACAACCCGGAAGGCGTGCGCATCGGGCAGGACGGGAACCGCAATTTCCGCGCGGTGAAGGTCTGGGACCGCCGCGATTACAAGGATCTCGACGGCGAAGTCGAGCTTGGCACCCGCAACATCAAGCTTGCGCTCCGCAGACTCCGGCGTTTTGCGCGCCAGGGCGCCGCGGACGAGCTGGACCTCGACAGCACCATCAAGGGCACCGCGCACAAAGGCTATCTCGACATCGCCTTCCGACCGGAGCGGCGCAACACGGTGAAGGTGCTCGCGTTCTTCGATATCGGCGGCTCAATGGATTTTCACATCCGCGAGTGCGAGGAGCTGTTCTCCGCCGCGCGCTCCGAGTTCAAGCACCTGGATTATTATTACTTCCACAACTGCCTGTACGAGAGCGTGTGGCGGAAGAATGTGCGCCGCTGGGACGAGCGCGTTCCGACCCGGGAGGTGATGAACACCTATCCAGCCGACTATAAGGTCATTTTCGTCGGCGATGCCGCCATGAGCCCTTACGAGATTATTATGCCGGGCGGCTCGGTCGAGCATTGGAACGAGGAAGCCGGCCAGGTCTGGCTGGAACGCATGCTCGCCGTCTACAAGCACGCGGTGTGGCTGAATCCCACGACGGAGCGCTATTGGAGCAGCACGCCTTCTTTAAAGCTTATCCAGCGGATCATGGGTAACCGCATGCACCCGCTAACGCTCGACGGCATCGACGCCGCGATCACAGAGCTGATGCGGTAGCTGCCCCGGCTCGCTAACCCTAAACCCCTTTGTAAAGTTCTGACACAGAGTTATTGTGAAGGTCCTTTGTCCGCATCGGAGCCGGAAGCCTACCGGAGACTAAACAATATCTCTGTGACCTTGGCTGAGCCGCTTATCACTGAGATACTCAAACCTTCCTTCTTGGGCTTAAGTATTGTGCAAATGCGATGAAATTGCAGCGGGAAGTTTTGCCGTGTAACATAAACACATGATTGCATAAATCTTTCTGAAACGGAGCGCCGTTTAGTGGAATCATTATCTTAGCTTGCTTTAGGAGATAGTCATGCCTCGGGCGGTTTTCGGCGCGAAGGACTATGCCGCCACTATTGGGGCCATCCGTGCGGAGGCGGTCCAGTCATGAGCGCATCAGTTTCGGAGCCAAGCGGGGAACGTGACATCTTGAAAAGAGCCGCCGGGCAGGCGGATGCT
>JBAVVQ010000353.1:0-4272 GCA_049697375.1 Rhodomicrobium sp. | reverse complement strand
ATCTCCCCCGTCGCGACTCGCCGCGCGCCATCCGGCAATGTGAGACCTCGATTTGCGAGGAACGCTCCCCACCAAACCATAATGCGCCTGCGTTCTTCCAGATATTCGGCCCGGTTGTATGCCTTCTCAGTCTTGTCGCCTTTTAAATGAGCGAGCTGCAGCTCGATAGCTTCGCGTCGGAATAGGCCGCTTTCGTGGAGCACTGTTGAAGCGATGGCTCTAAAGCCGTGCCCCGTCATCTCGCCCGCAAATCCACAGCGCATTAGCGCGTAGAGCATCGTGTTCCGGCTAAGCGGCCTTCCGGCGTTGCGCCCGGGAATCACATAGGGGCTGTCGTCGCTTAAGCGGTGCAGCTCTTTGAATATGGCCAGCGCCTCAGATGATATTGGCACAAGGTGATCGCGCTGCTTCTTCGTTCGCGCTGCGGGGATGGTCCAAACCTCGTTTTCGAAGTCCACCTCATTCCATGTCGCGCCGGTAAGCTCTTGCGTGCGCACGAACGTCGAAGCGAGAAGCTTGAGCGCCAGTTTTGTCTGGTAATTTGCGTCGCAGCCATCGACTTTCTCAAAGAGCGCGGGCAACTCGCTCGCGGGTATCGCCGCCCTGGACTGGGTTGGCTTCACAATGAGAGCGCCTTTGAGGTCTGCGGCAATGTCCCGATCACACCGGCCTGTCGCAACGCCATAGCGGAAGATATTGCTGCACAAAGCGAGAACACGCTGCGTGATTGAGTAGGATTCCCGCCGCTCAATCTTACGTAGTAGCTCCAATAGCTCGGCGGCCTTGATTTGGCTAATGGGCCGTTTGGCCAGGTCGGTGCCGAACACGTCATAGGCGAGCAGGCGAAGGTTCTTCTCTTTCCACTCTTCGCTGTTCTTGCCGCCCTTCACACGGTTGTCGAGATATTCGCGCGCCACGGTTTCAAAGATCGCCGCCGCCTCAAACCTAGCCTTGCGCGCGTCGTCTTTGCGTTCCTGAGACGGGTCTCTGCCCTTCTTTGTCAGCTTCCGCATGGTGTCCCGCTCTTCGCGGGCATCGGCAAGGCTTGTTTCCGGGTAACCGCCAAGCGATAGTAGCTTCTCTTTCCCGTTGAAGCTGTACCGGAAGCGAAACAGTTTTGACCCGTTCGGCCTAACGAGCAGAAACAGGCCGTTCTCATCCATCAGCTTGTAAGGTTTGTCCTTCGGTTTGGCGTTCTTGACGGCAGTATTCGTTAATTTTGCCATAGGCTTGGCTCCAAAGTCTGGGTATTAGCAACTGGGGTATCTCTTGAATACCCTGCTTATGTACCCCACTTTTGGACTGGCTGCAATAGGACGCCTTCCGACAAATGAAGACGCAAACGCACTGTTTTAAATGTTTTTATGGTATGGCTTTGGACGTGCTTGGATGCCTATAAACATCATTGTGCTTTTTGGCCATGAAAGCAAAATCGGCCAGAGCGCGACGGGCGCGAAAAGAGCCTAATCCACAGGAAGGGCCCGCAAGGCTTAGCGAGAGCGAAAAGCTCAGCTGCCTTCGCTTGATCAGGACGCCGCATATTGGGGTCGTCACCTTTTGGGAACTGCTGTCGCATTTCGGCTCAGCCAGCGCCGCGCTGGAAGCATTGCCGGAGTTCGCGAAATTCGGCAGCCGCGTTACGGCGCGCAGCATCCCGAGTGTGGCGGCTGCCGAGGCGGAGTTGAAAAGGGCAGCCGAGGCGGGCATGACGCTGCACGCTACGCATGACACCGGCTATCCGCCGCTCCTTTCCCACATCGAGGCGCCGCCGCCGCTGCTTTACGTGAAGGGACAAACCGGCGTCTGGGAGCGGCCAGCGATTGCGGTCGTAGGTTCGAGGAGCGCTTCGGCGGCAGGCTTGAAATTTGCGGCTGAGATCAGCGCTGAACTCGGCCGAAGCGGCTTCCTGATCGTCTCCGGCCTGGCGCGCGGAATCGATGGGGCCGCGCACCGCGCTGCTTTGCCGTTCGCAACCTGCGCCGTGCTGGCCGGCGGCCTCGACGCGATTTATCCGCCGGAACATAAGAGCCTTGCTACGGAGATTACAGAAAACGGAGTGCTGGTCAGTGAGTGCCAGCCCGGCTTCATCGCGCGCTCCCAGGATTTCCCGCGACGGAACCGGATCATTTCCGGCTCTTCTCTCGGCGTCGTGGTGATTGAAGCGGCGGAACGATCGGGGTCTCTCATCACCGCGAGACTCGCCGGTGAGCAAAACCGCGAGGTATTTGCCGTGCCCGGCCATCCTTTTGAGCCTCGAGCCGCCGGATCCAACCGGCTGATAAAGGAAGGCGCTGTCTTTACGACATCCGCCAACGATATCGAGGATGCTCTGCAAACTCTTCTAAAGGCGTGGGTCAGGAAAGGATCACCCAGCGTTGACGGCCTCCGGATGAAGCGCCCAGCCGATGCGGGCTGCGGCGATTCACCGCCATCTCCGTCCCAACCTCCCGCGGACGGTTTCGTATTTCTTGGACATGCGATGAGCGATGTAGAGAAGTTGCTAAGCCTCGCGCCCATCGATGTTGATGAACTTTGCCGGCTTAGCGGCTTAGAAGCGCGGCACGTGCATGCTGCGCTCGTCTCCCTCGATCTGGCGGGCCGGATCGACCGCCGTGGAGCCCGCCTGGTTGCATTGAGGCCTTGACGTAGCATCATGCGCGGCAGTGAAATCTGGCCTCCTCCTCGGCGACGGCTATAAGGTCGGAAAGCAGGCGGAACTGCGCTTTCGCGGCGATGGGCTGGAGGGAAGCGAGGAGGGATGCGATATATTCCGCAGCCTCTTTCGGTTGCAATTCCACAACACAACCGTCATTGCCGCTATCAGCTTCTTGCATCTCTTCCGGGGTGCAGGCGTGCGCCAGATAAAGTTGGCCGCGACGTGTATTCATGATGAAAGACCTCAACCTCGTTTCACCCAGACCAGTTTTGGTTGAGCGCTACATGCGACTAATGTTACCAGAGGTTGTGGTACTCAAGCCAGCCTTAGGTTGCAAGATCCGCGCGTCGTTTTGTTCCTGCTAATATGCATTTTTTCAAAAATGATGTAATTCAGTCACTACACAGGAGGGATGAGGGCTGCCCTCGCGGACGGTGCAGCCTTCAGTTCAGGCTCACTCCGCAGCCGTTTTCGGCTTCTGGAAAACAAGCATGAAATTGTTTGCGGGAAGATCCAGCCGCTGTTTCGGGACGATGCCGCGATTGTTCGCGGCCTTTTCGATGTCCCGGACGTCCTTAAGTCCCCACCCGGCAACCCCGGCTCCGCGAAGGCTCTTGTCGAAAGCCTTGTTGGACGGGGTCGTGAAGCCGCCATCCACTTTAAAGGGGCCATAGATTGCGGCGGTTCCCCCGGGCTTCAAATTTCTCGCCGCTATCTCCGCAAATCCATCTGCGGCGGAGACCGGGGCAAGATGGAACACATTGATGGCAAAGATGACATCGTAAAGCCGCGCCCCATTGGACCAGGTGTCGGGCTCCGTGAGATCGATCCTGAGTGGTTCGGCCACATTCGTATTTCCCGTGCGGGAGCGGTTCGACCGGATTATTTCGAACACGTTCACGTCGCAGTCGGAAGGCTGGAACGTTATGCCCGGAAAATGCTGAGCGAAATAGTTGATGTGAGCCCCGCTTCCGCTCGCAAGTTCTAAAGCGTTCCCTGCTTTTGGAAAGAATGTTTTGAAGATCTGCAGTATGGGATCACGATTTCTCTCCCCCGCCAGTGTGGTGAAAGTGCTTAGCGGGTAGGGTTCGATCGTGGGTTTTGACCCGGACATTTCTTACGCCTTCATCCAGCCAAAGAGTGACTTTAAAGCCTCACACTATAGTCAACTCGTAGGGGCGTACCATGATTTGAGCTTGAACTTCCTGCTTAAATTGCGGCAGACAGTTTTCGTGGTCTTCATTTACGTTGCAGTTATAGGAAGCGACGTATATTGGCCCCTCAGTCAAAATTGCAAATGATCCAAGCCACATGCATCAATTTCATTTTTCGGGATCGCCCAGGCCGATCTTTTCTTGGCGTCCATTCGGTGGCTTGGCCATCCTGTTTGCGGCAGCAAGTGTCATGAGTGCGGCGCCACCGGCGGAAGCGCGGCAAGTGACCTACTACGGTAGTTTTTTTCAAGGCTGGTTTCAAACTCCCGAGCAGCCCTATCGTTCCCGGCGTCATGAACGCGCGCCCGACCGAAGGCCTGTCGAACGGCGGCCCGTGGAGCGGGACTCCGCGGAGCAAAAGGCAGTTGAGGGAAAGAAGCCCAGCGGTCCGCTCTACGCGGT
>JBAVVQ010000352.1:0-4220 GCA_049697375.1 Rhodomicrobium sp. | reverse complement strand
AACGAGGAACAGCCGCAAAGCAAGGGTTACCTCGATCAAACCGGTAGAACAGCCTATCGGAAATAGCTGCCTGGTCCATCAAGCCTCAACACTGCGTTTTGGGATATTCGGTTGAGGGGGCAATATCGCTCTCAAACATCGACCGGGCACAGTGAAACCTTTGAAACTCTTCGAGGCTCCACTGTTCTGCTGCGTCCGCGGTGTCGTGGCCGCGGACTCAAGCTTTGGCCCTTATCGAAGGCCCCCGCTCACAACAATTCGTTCACCCGTGAGCCATGCCGAGTCTTCCGAGGCGAGAAAGACTGCGGCGGAAGCGATATCGCGCGGCTGGCCCGCGCGGCCAAGCGGGGTCTGCGCGACTGCGCCTCTCTCGAAATCGGAGCCGGCAAGACCGGCGCTGTGCGTCCCTTCGGTTTCGACGAATCCGGGGTTCAGCGCATTGACCCGGATCTTCTTCGGCCCGAGTTCACGGGCGAGCACGCCTGTGATGGCGTCCACCGCGCCCTTGGTGCCGGCGTACACGGCAAAGTTCGCGGGCTTGAGGCTTGTGACGACCGAGCTGATGTTGATGATGCTGGCGCCCTCGCCGAGATGCTTAGCCGCGGCCTTGGTGGTGAGAAGGAGGCCGAGCACGTTGATGTTGAATTGTTTATGGAAGTGATCCTCGGTAATGGCCTCGAGGGGGCCAGCCTCGTAGACGCCCGAGTTGTTAACGAGGATGTCGAGGCGGCCGTAGGTCTCGACGGCGGCGTCGATAATGCCTTGCGCATCCGCGGCCTTCGAAACGTCGCCCCGAACCGCGACGGCCTTGCCGCCATGTTCTGCGACATGGGCTACGACGGCGTCCGCGCCCGACTTACCGGATGCATAATTGACGACCACCGCAGCGCCTTCGGCGGCCAACGCTTTTGCAATTGCCGCTCCGATGCCTTTTGATGCGCCCGTGACGACAGCGACCTTGCCCTTAAGCTTGCTCATGCGTGTTTCCTTTGACGGAAGTGAAGCCGCACCCTTCAAGAAGCCGCGGCGTCTGATAGTTCGTGAATTTGGAACTACCGAATGGACGTGCAAGCCATGGGCGACCAGAAGCGTTTCACATTCCCGTCAATTACGCAGCGATTTGAGAGAGGCGAGACCCCTCCGGCGAAACGAAATAGGCATTGATCCCTAGCTGGCGAGCAATCGGCCCGGTCCGATCCAGCGGCATCAGGGAAAACGCAGTCGAAAGCGCGTCGGCCGTTGTGGCCAAGGGCGCCACGACCGAGACGCTGAGATATCGGCTGCTCGTACCGCCTGTAGCTGGGTCAAAGATATGATTGAAACGGCCTGCGCTATCGAACTGGGCGCCGTAGCCGCCCGACGTCGCGACCGCCTGATTGACGATCCCGACCTGTTCCGCAACATGGCCGGGGGCGCGCGGATCCTCCAGTCCAACGATCCAGGGTTCGCCAGACGGCCGCGGACCTATGGCGCGGATCTCGCCCATGTCGACGAGAGAGCGGTCGATCCCATGCTGACGCAGCAGGTCCACGATACGGTCGGTGATATAGCCTTGGGCGATGCCATTGAGAGTGATGCCCATGCCAGCCCTCGCAAAGGAGATGCGGGCGGGATCGACATTAAGGGCTTGATGCCCGACGCGCCCGAGCGCCGCCTCGATGGCTGCCTTGGATGGGCCGGAGGGGTCGGGGGCTGCCGCCGAAAAATGCACGGCATAGAGTTGCCAGAGCGGCTGGACCGTGACGTCGAACGCGCCGCCCGATAACCTGCTGAACTCATTCGACCGGCCGAGCAGTTCGACAAGCTCGACGGGGGGATCATCCAGCCGCCCTTCGCGATTAAGCCGGCAGAGCGCCGAATCCTCGCGGTAAAGGCTGAAAATACGCTCGAGACGGGAGACCTCGGCGATGCAGGCTTCGATCATCCTGTTTGCTTTATCGGGATCGGGATGATTGAGCTGCAGCATCGCGTCCGCGCCGAGCGCCACCCCCCTCCAAATCCTCAGATGGCGCCCGACATCCTCGGAAGCGGTAAACGCCCCCGCGCCGTAAGCGGCCGGACACAGCGCCATACCAGCGGCAGCCGCGCTGATGGAGATGAAGCGCCGGCGCGAAAGTCTTGCTTTATTTGGTGATATGGGGCTCGCTCTCCGTGCGATCATAGGCGCTCTCGCTGTCAGGATTCAAACCGTCATTGCTCGCGGACGGGCCTGGGTCCGCCGAGGCAAGAATATAGGATTTGGGCATTTCCTCGAAGCGGACGAGCCGGCCGCCCTGTTCCTTTGCAAATGCTTCCGCGGCCTCTCTGGAGGAAAAGGGCACGGCCTCGTTCTGATCCATGCCACCGCGCTGCCGGCTCTCAATGACGTAAATCGCCTTTCGCGCCTCGATCCAGGTTCCAGGCTCGGGGTGTTCCCAGTTCTTGGCCTTGCCCATGTCGTTGACATAAATCGCGGCGATGTCCTTCGGCGTTTCCAGCAGCATCGTATAGGCGAAAGCGTCATGCACCGAGGCGAACCAGCGCGCATCCGGCAGGCTCCGCACGAAGATTTGCGCCTTTGGGCCCGGATGCTCAGCGAGGCCCATGCCGCAGAATACGGCGACGGCATCCTTCGAAAACTCCTGAGGGTCTGGCGTCTTGGCGGATTCCTTTTGGCATGCCGCAAGCGCAAGCATTACAGAGGGAATGCTTAAGGACAATGCCCGCCGCCAGCTCACACTTCCCTCCTGCTAAAGAGAAAGGCCGCCCCGGCGAGAGGAATGAGGATCCAGGCTGCGAGCGCCGCAGCAAGCACGGGCGTGCCGAAATAAGCTTGTTTTGCGAGGCCCGCCATGCCCGCGAACTGGCTCAGCTCCGAGAAGCCGGTGAAATTCAGGAGCCTGTAAACGTCGGTAGGATTAGCTATTAACAACACGTTCAAGACTTCAGCGGTCATCACCTTGCCCTGGTCGGCGGCCAAGAGTCCGAGGAGCGCCATGTCGTAAATGAGCGCGAACAGCAGCCACAAGCCGATTGCAATCCCCCCCGCCGTGCGCGGATCCCGCACCGATGCGCTTGCGACGTAGCCAAGTGCGATGAAGACCATGCCGAGGCCAATGCTTGAGAGGATCATCACGGCGAAAGCACCCCAGGCCGCCGGCTCGGCGGCCTCCGTTCCAAGCGCAAGCGCAGCGCCTCCGGCCCCATAGCCGGCGACCGTCGCAATGGCGAGGATCGCGGTTGCTCCCAGAAACTTGCCCGCAACCACGGCGCTCCGAGATACCGGGTAGGATAAAAGCAGCGCCATGGTGCCGCGCTCGAACTCGCCGGCGATGGCGTCATAGGAAATCAGGAGGGCGATGAGAGGCACGAGGAAAATCGTGAGACTCGACAAGCCCACCACGGTCGCCTCCAGCGCGCTCGTCCCAACCGTGCCTGCCGGCGCGCTGCCAAGCAGCGTCAGCGTCAGTGCAAGCGCAGTCATCAGCAAGGTTGTCGCGATGACCCAGCGGTTGCGCAACCCGTCGCGGATTTCCTTCAAGGCGATGATGGCTGCGGCCCTCATTCGGCGGCCTTCGCGTAAAGGAAATGCGCGTATATGTCGTCGAGCGTCGGATCTACGATTTCGACGTCGGCAATCGATGAGTCGCCGCTCATGACCTGTCTAAGCACCGTCACCTTTTCATGCTCGGCGCAGCAAATTTCGAAAGTTCGCTCGCTCACACGGCGCCATTCGAGCGCGCTCGAACTGATCTCGGGAAAGAAGTCTACGGGATTGTCTCCAACCGTGACCTTGATCCGGACGGGCTGCTGCGCGCGTTGACGTAGCGCCGCTAGGGCGCCGTCCGCGATTTTGCAGCCTTGATTCATTACGATCACTCGGTCTGTCTGCATCTCAAGCTCCGAAAGGGCATGAGAGGAAAGGAGAACCGTAGCGCCGCGCGCGCTTAGTTCTGCAACGATGTCGTAAAAGGTTTGACGAAGCGCGGGGTCGAGCCCGGTCGTTGGTTCATCGAGTAAGAGGATGAGGGGATCCCCGATAAGCGCCTGCGCGAGCGCCAAGCGCTGCCGCATGCCCTTGGAATAGGTCGCGATGCGGCGGTGGGCCGCGTGCGCGATGCCCACGCGGATCAAAATCTTTGCGTTCGCGGCGACAGGCTGATGTTTGAGCCTGGCATAGAATGCCAGTAGCTCCTCCCCGGTCATCGACGGCTGCAACGAAACATTTTCAGGGAGATAGC
>JBAVVQ010000351.1:0-2171 GCA_049697375.1 Rhodomicrobium sp. | reverse complement strand
TGCGCAAAAAATGTTAAGTTTAGCCGGACGAAGCCTGCATAAATGACTCAAACTTGAGAGCGAACTCCGTACCGAATGATGAGCGAGGAAGATACCTGTCCAAATGGCCGTCCAGATTGCGACTTCGCGGAGAAACATGAACTTGCTCTCGCCGGAAAAATCCTGCGCATGATCGAGAGTTATACCAAGGATAATGAGACCTATCCTTGTCCCAAATGCTTGCGCAATTCCATGATTGCGATCGCCGCTCTGTTGCATCTTGAGGCGGAAAAGATAGACGACAGCGATTCGGAGCATACTTCGCCGGATTGCGGCTTCGTGGACACTTTCGCCGACGCCGCCCGCGAGCGGATACTTTCCGTCATGGAGGCCGTCGTCCACATCGACAGTTTGCTCGGCAAACGGAAGTTGATGTAGCCGGTTCGATAGACGTTCCGAAATATCACATCCTGTTTACCGGGGGGCGCCTCTTTTTTTGGCGCGCGGCTGGGTCCGATGCTTCTCAGTGTTCCTGAAAGAGATTAATTTCCGCCCATGCGGAGCTTGCGGGCGCGGACGTTTCGATCAGTGTTGGCTCTGCAGCTTAGAGGTCTCACAACGCGGTCGCGGCAGACGACGCGGAGAGCGCGGGGGGCGCGTGCCCGATTTAGCCGAAGCGTAAATCCAGGGTGTAAACAATGAGTAGCGCTAGTTCCGACTTGAACATTTCGGCGGCCCGTGAACGGGAGGCTATCCACGATCACTGGGTGCTGTTTCTGATCCAGGGGATCATCCTCGCCGCGCTCGGGCTCCTCGCCATCGGCGCGCCATTTCTGGCGACGGTGGTCGTCGTAAAACTCGCCGGGTGGCTGTTCCTGATTGGCGGCGTCGTAGGCCTGGCCAGCCTGTTCACGGGGCGGCGCGTGCCTGGCTCCTTTTGGAGTTTCTTGAGCGCGATCGCCTCGATCGCCGCCGGTATCTACATTTTGTATAACCCGCTGCTCGGCATCGCGGCCTTCACCCTCGTACTGGCTGCATTCTTCTTTGCTCAGGGCATCACCCAGATCTTCGCCTCTCTTTCGCATCGGCGCGTGCTGAGATCATGGGGCTGGGTGTTTCTAAGCGGGCTTGTCGATCTCGTTCTTGGCGGGCTCATCGTGAGCGGCTGGCCTGGAACGTCCACCTGGGTGATTGGGCTCCTTGTCGGTATCAACCTGTTTATGGTCGGCATCGCGCTGATCATGACCGCGTTCGCCAGCAGGGACGTGGCTCCAGTCGCGCCGCCCAGAGGCTACCGCGCCTAGGGCGTATCCGCTTTTGATGGCTATGGTTCGACAAGCTCACCATGAGGGCTAAGCCGTTGAAAGCACGCGCCCTCATCCTGAGCCTGTCGAAGGATGAAGCCAAGATTCCATGCTTTTTCAGCAGGCTTGCCGCCGTCGTCCCGGGATGACGAAGCCTTATCCAGGATCGTAACACATTGAAACGCTTACCTTTTTGCGATCCAGGCTGGCGCTTTGCTTGGCCGGGATGACGAGTTTCTGGCCACATTAGCGAAGTTGGCTCAGCCAATCCCGCGAGCGTTGCTCGGGGTCGGGGTGGAACACGACATCGCTCACCACGGCTATGCTGTCGGCGCCTGCGGCGAACACTGCGGGGGCGCGCTCGAGCGTGATGCCGCCGATCGCCACCAGCGGTCGTTTCGCCAGCGCCTTCCATTCGCCGATCCGGGCAAGCCCTTGCGGCGCCCAAGGCATCACTTTGAGCGTTGTTTCATAGATGGGGCCGAGCGCGATGTAGTCCGGATCTTCGCGCAAGGCGCGGTCAAGCTCTTCGTGGCTGTGGGTCGAAATCCCGAGCTTTAGCCCCGCGCGCCGGATCGCCGAGGCGTCCGCTGTCTCCAAATCGCCCTGGCCGAGATGCACGAACCCGGCGCCGCAGTCGATGGCCTCCCGCCAGTAATCGTTGACGACGACTTCGCAGCCATGGGCGCGCGATGCCGCAAGCGCCTCCCGGATAGCCGGGGCAATGGCGCTCTGCGCCTCGTCTTTCATCCGCAATTGGATGAGCTTCACGCCGGCGCGCGCCAGCCGCGCCACCCAGGACGCATCCGGCACGATGGGATAAAATCTAGGAAGCGCGCGCTGCATCGAGGAAGGCAAGGCCGGCGACCGGCGTTGAGGGGCTGGCCA
>JBAVVQ010000350.1:0-1761 GCA_049697375.1 Rhodomicrobium sp. | reverse complement strand
CTCATGGGCAGAGACAGAATCCGACTCGCATTTCATCGCCTAGCGAAATCCGCCTATTACTCAGACAGGCTCCTAGAATCTTGTATTTGCTAGTGTCCCTTTGTCTCCGAATTGCCGTGCGAGCGCGCCGCAAGCTGGGCGGCAATTCGGAGACGGGACACTAGCGCGGCAGGCAAAACACCGGAAACCGGGCATTTGCGGGCTTGGCATGAGGGTTGCTCTAACCCATGCATGACTGAGACTGGACAAGAAAAACCCACCTATTTTTCGCTGATCGGCGGCGCTCCTGCGGTGGAACTGCTGGTCGAGGCTTTTTACGCGCGTATGGACGCCGAGGCCGGAGCGCGCCTCGTCCGCGTCATGCATTACGAGGATCTCGGCCCAACGAAGGCAATTTTAAAAGACTATCTCGGCGAATGGCTCGGCGGGCCAGCGCTTTACTCGCAAAAACGCGGGCATCCCCGCTTGCGGATGCGTTACGCCCGCTTCGCCATCGGCCCGGCTGAACGCGACGCCTGGATGGCGTGCATGCGCGGCGCGCTGGAAGACGCCGCGCCCGACGAGGGCATCCGCCGGACTATTGAACGGAAGCTTCACCAACTAGCGGATTGGGTTCGCAACGACGAGGATAACCCGCATGACAAAAATCTCTGACACGGCGTTCGTCCGGCTTGAGGCCGAGGGCAGGATGCTCAACCCGGGTTATAAGGCGGCGACGAAGAAGCCGGGCCGCTTTGGCTTCCGTGGCGAGCTTGCGCTGAAATTCGCACCGAAGCTTGCCGACGAAGCGCGGCCGCCGGAACTCCCCGCCGAGCAGGTTATGGCGATCGCTGAGGCAAGCGGCCCAACGATCCCGTTCTTTGCTTGCTACTTGCATTCCTTCGAATATTTGAAGACGCTCGCCGAAGTGCTGGGCGAGACGCTTTCGCCCACAGGCAAGTATTTCGTTTACTGCAACAATATCGACCTTTTGAAGCGCTATCAGGTCGAGATGAGCGGCGTAAGCTTTTATGTTTTGCCGATTGACGAGGCGAATGTGAACAATGAGCTTTTGCAGCTGTTCTATCTCGAAAAGAACGATCTTAAAAAGCTCGATACCGCGGGCAAGCTCGACAAGGTCGCCGACACGGCCCTTAAGTTCAACGATACATTCCCGCCCTTAACTTACGAGGAAGGACTGAAGCTAATGGGACCGGTACGCAACCGCAACGAAAACCGGCCGGTCTAATCTCCTGCTCAACCGCCATGCGAGGCGATATAAACCCCGCTTCGCAGCGCATCGATGAAAGTGCGCCATGACTTCCACAATGAACGGGACATCCCAACGCCCTAAATTGCTGTTGTATTGGGCGTCAATGAGATCGCCTCGGCTATCGCCGTGCATCTTTACAAGCGCAACTGGAGTACGCTTCTTTCGCACGATCCCGATCCGCCGGTAATCCGGCGGCGCATGTCCTTCCACGACGCGCTTTTCGACGACGCCGCGGAGGTCGAAGGCGTGCACGGAGTTTATGCGGAGCGGAGCCTCGATATCGGCCCGCTTCTTGCCGCTGGCGATTGCGTTGCCGTGACGCGGCTGGGACTCCTCGATCTCATCCCACTCGGCGCCATCCATCTGCTGATCGATGCGCGCATGCAAAAATATTCGGTCACTCCAGACCTTAGGCATCTCGCGCATCTAACCGTTGGTGTGGGCCCCGAATTCGCGCCGGGCAGAAATTGCGACATCGCAATCGAAACGCATCCGTCGAAGAACGGCCT
>JBAVVQ010000349.1:0-1784 GCA_049697375.1 Rhodomicrobium sp. | reverse complement strand
TCACCGTCACCGTCACCACTCTCGACGATGTGGAGGACCTCACCCACGGCTTCACAATCGTCCGGTATGGGATCGCGATGGAAATCTCACCTCACCAGACGTCGTCCGTGACGTTCACGGCCGATAGGCCGGGGGTGCACTGGTACTACTGTCAGTGGTTCTGCCATGCCCTGCACATGGAAATGTCGGGGCGCATGATCGTAGAGCCGAGAAGCGTGTGAAAATAATTCTTAAGCTTTCAAAACCTGGATTGCTGGCGGCGGCCTTCGCCGCCAGCATGCCTTTTAGCGCGTCACCGTCTGCCGCCACGGTGATCGACGTCGCCCCAGGCGCGGGTCAATTCGAGAGCGCCGTGAAGTCCGCGGTCCCGGGGGACGTATTGAAACTCAAAGCCGGCATCCACGATGGGCCGGTCCTGATTGAGAAGGCGCTCACGATCGAAGGAGAAGACGGCGCAATTGTCGACGGGCATGGCGTGGGGCGCACGATTGAGATCACAGCGCCAGGCGTCTCAATCCGTCACTTACGGATTACCGGCTCCGGCATGGCCCTCGACCAAATGCATGCTGGGGTGTTCCTTAGCGAGGCGGCAAGCGGCGGGACAGTCGAAGATAGCGTGATCGAGGACAATCTCGTCGGCGTCTATGTGCACGGAGCACACGATGCTCTGGTAAGGCGAAACCGGATCGCCGGCCGCGTTCTCCCGCATATCAACGATTGCGGCAACGGCGTGTATTTGTGGAACGCGCCAGGAACCAAGGTTGAGGACAACGACATCACAGGCGGACGCGACGGAATTTTCACAAACGGCAGCCGCCAGAATGTGTTCGCCCGCAATCGCCTGCACGCCGTGAGATTTGCTATCCACTATATGTACACCAACGACAGCGAGGTTAGCGATAATATCTCCATCGGCAATCATGCCGGCTATGTGATTATGTATTCAGCCCGCCTCAAAATCCGGAACAATGTGTCGGAGGATGACCGCGATCACGGGCTTCTTTTTAACTTCGCGAACGGCTCGGACATTTCCGGCAATGCAGTGCGCGGCGGCGAAAAATGCCTCTTCATCTATAACGCCAACAAGAACAAGTTTCACGGCAATTGGTTCGAGGGCTGCAGGCTCGGCATCCATTTCACGGCAGGTTCGGAAGGCAACGCCATGTCGGACAATGCCTTTATCGGTAACCAAACCCAGGTCATGTATGTAGGCACCCGCTTTTTGAACTGGTCCGAGAAGGGCCGCGGGAATTATTGGAGCGACAACCCAGCCTTCGATCTCAATGGCGATGGCATCGCCGACGAGGCCTATAGGCCGAACGATATCATCGACCAGATCATATGGCGCTACCCCGCCGCGAAGCTGCTTCTCAATAGCCCGGCCACTCAGGTCGTGCGCTGGGCGCAATCGCAGTTCCCTGGCCTCCATCCTGGCGGAGTCATCGACAAGGCGCCGCTGATGAAGCCGCCTGG
Organism: Rhodomicrobium sp.; assembly: GCA_049697375.1. Classification (GTDB taxonomy): domain Bacteria; phylum Pseudomonadota; class Alphaproteobacteria; order Rhizobiales; family Rhodomicrobiaceae; genus Rhodomicrobium. The sequence goes on along the minus strand of JBAVVQ010000349.1, from coordinate 311 downwards.
TATTAAAGCCGCAGATGCTTTCAAGGGGGCGCCCAAGCTCGCAGGCGGAGAGTGGCGATGAGCGGGATCACCGTCTGCCTTCGCGGGGTCTCCAAGAGTTATGGCGGCCACGTTGCCGCACAGGACGTCAGCTTGGAACTCCGAGAGGGTTAGCGCGTCGCTCTCGTAGGTCACAATGGAGCCGGAAAAAGTACGCTCATCAAGCTTATGCTGGGTCTTATCAGGCCAACCGCCGGTATATTGCGCGTACTGGGAGAGGAACCGGCCGGGCAAGCAGCCACAAAGACCAGGCGCCGTATAGGCTATCTCCC
>JBAVVQ010000348.1:0-10531 GCA_049697375.1 Rhodomicrobium sp. | reverse complement strand
GACCGTATCCGCAGCCGTCAGGTTAAGGCCCGTTCCGCCCGCCTTGAGGCTTAAGAGAAAGAGCGGAGCTTGGCCCGCTTGAAAAGCCTTGACGGGGCTCGAGCGATCCTTGGTATCGCCCGTCAGGGTCACGAAGGGGATGTTCAGCTTGCGAAGTTCGGCCTCGATCAGCGCCAGCATACTCGTAAACTGTGAAAAGAGCAGGATTTTGCGCCCCTCGCCGACCATCTCGGGGATCATCTCCATCAAACGCTCCAGCTTGGCCGACCGCTTGACCTTTTGCGCTTGCGGCATCTTCAACAAACGCGGATCGCAGCAGATCTGGCGCAGCTTCAACAGCGCATCGAGGAAGATAATGTGGCTTTTGGCGAGGCCTTTCTTGGCGATTTCTTCGCGAACTCTTTGATGCATGAGCGAGCGAACGGTCTCGTAAAGGTCCCGTTGCGCTCCCTCCAGCCGAACATGCTCGACAATCTCGGTCTTCGGCGGAAGCTCCTTGGCCACTTCCTCTTTCGTCCGGCGCAGCATGAATGGCTTCAGACGCCCCGATAGAAAAGCTTGAGCCGCCTTGTCGCCGTGTTTCTCGATCGGCGTCCGAAAATTACGCCGGAACGCCGTCTCGTCTCCAAGCAAGTTGGGCGAGAGGAACTGGAACAGCGACCACACCTCGCCAAGATTGTTCTCAAGCGGCGTGCCGGTGAGCGCCAGCCGATGCCGGGCGTTGATGCGGTGGGCGATGCCCGAGACCGCCGCCTTCGGATTCTTGATCGCCTGCGCCTCGTCAAGGATAGCCGTGTGAAATTCGCGATCGAGCAGCACGTCGCAATCGCGCATGAGCAGCGGATAGGTGGTCAAGACTACATCGGCCTTCTCGATGAAGGGAAAAGCTTGCTTGCGCTCGCTTCCCCGCAAGGGAAGCACGGAAAGCTCCGGCGCAAAGCGCTCCGCCTCCGCCTGCCAATTGGGCAGCACGCTCGTCGGCGCGACGATCAGCGCGGGCTTGTCGAGGCGGCCTTGCGCCTTTTCGAGCGCGAGGAAGGCGAGCGCCTGCACCGTCTTGCCGAGGCCCATATCGTCCGCGAGAACGCCGCCAAATTCCATCTCGCGCAGGAAATCGAGCCAAGCTAGCCCGTCGTTTTGATAGGGACGAAGCTCCGCCTTGAAAGAAGCCGGCGGCGCCACAGGCTTTGGGCCGCGCCCCTGACGTAAGTTCCGCCCGAGGGCGGCAAGCCGTTCCGCGCTCGCCGCCCACGCCATTTCGGCCCCGACGCCATCCACAAAAGCGGCGAACCCCGCCGCCGCGGCGCGATGCAGCTTTATCTTTCCATCAGCCGGACCGGCGGCGCGCGGGCCGATCAGTTGCATGAGCGATTTCAGAATGGGCGCAAGCCGCTCGCCGGGCAATGGCAAGAGGCGGCCGTCCGGCAGCGTGTGATACAGATTGACCGCCCCGCATCGCTCGATGAAGGCGGCCTCCCCGCTTGGATCTCGCGAAAGCGCCAGCCCTGCGAGTTCCGCCGGCAGCCCGGCCAGAAGGTTCGTCAGATGGGGGACGAGATTGACGCGATGCCCCTCGAATTCGACGCCGAGTTCGAACGAGAACCAATCGATCCCCGAGCCTTCGCCAATGTCCGCCCACCAGGCGGCTTCTCCTTCGGCGATCCGATAGGGATAGTCTTCCGAATAGTCGATTTGCCAGCCTGCGGAGGCCAATTCTGGAAGGCGCTCCGCCGAGAAGGCAAGGAAGCGATTTTGATCATCGAATTGCGATAGAAATTCGTAGGGGTTCAGTCCGCCGCCAGGAGAAATGAACAGGCTCCCTTCATGTTCTTTGGGCGCCTCCAGGGGTGTGTTCTTCACTTCTCGTAGATCGAGTTTTTCCAGGCGTTTGATTGCGTCGTCCTCGGCTTTGCGGTCGCGCGGGATCAGAACAAGCTCGCCGTCGTGAAGGCGCTGCACCATGTCGTCCGGAGCGCCCGCGGGAACGATTTCGCCCCCATAGTCGAAGGAGACGCGCGCCAGAGGCAAAGGGAAACGGCCCCGATGCCGATCATCCCGGCTATAATAGGAATAATTGAGCTTGATCCGCGCATCCGCCAAAAACAGATGGAGGCGCGGCGCAGGCTTGACGTGTCGCGTCTCCGTTTTCAGCGGAGCGGATGGGAGCGGCAGCCGGCCGCCGAGACCGGCGGGGGCGAGGCGATGCTCAAGAACGCCCGCGAACGCAGCCGCTTCCACAGGAGCGATTTCGGGCGCGGCGGCGAGGCGCTGAGCCATTCTGTTGGGAAGATTGCACGCGATTGGACCAACAAGGCCCGCTTCCAGATCGACGTAATAAGGCGGCGCGATAGGCAGCACGCTCTCGAACGGCTTCGCCGCGCTATTGCCCTCCGGCACCGCCTCAAAAATCAGGCGTTGCCGGCCATTCTTTTGAAGCAGCCAGCGGGCGCTTGCGGGGCGCGCCTCTCCTTCCCGCAAAACCGGGCCGTGGACGTCGCCATTCCTGCACCGCCCAGTGTCGAGGATCTTTGAGAGCAGCTTCGCCGACGACGGCTCGCCCGGCAGGGCGATGCTATGTCCTAGCGATTCGCTGTTTTTACGCGTCAGCCAAGCGAGTTCACGCAGGATCTCCATATCGACGGGCCGCAAATATTTCGGTGGCTGATAATGGTAAATATTATTGGGGTTGTAGAACTTTGGGCTGGCGCCGAAGCCGCCGGCCTTCAAGAGCGTTGCGGTCATCGGGCTTATGGTTGCGCGCGCCGCGCTGACCCTGGAAGCCGTTTCTACGTCCAGCACATAGATCAAGCGGTTCTTGATATCGGCGGGGTAATCGTCTTCCTCCTCGCCGGCCGCGGCAGATTCCAAATCGGCGAGCCAGCCTAGGAGGCGGGGCGATAACAGAGGGCGCCGCTTGTCCTCTTGTTCTGGCGCGTCGCTCTCCGAGGTATCTTCTCCAGCGCGCATGCTCGGTAGAGCTTCGATTAAAACGGCCGCGACGTGTTTGCAGTTGATGGTCATCGGACAACTGCAGACCCCATGAATGGCGGTTCCGCGCGTTCCCGCCTTAAGCGTGATCACTTGCCGGTAAGGCTTCCGGTCGCTGCCGCGGACCCGCCCAGTGATGACAGTCTTTCCGCTATTGACGTCGACATCGATCACGAGGCCCTTGGCGTGCACTTGGCGGCCGCGCGCGAGGCTGCCGGCCTCGATCGATCGCGTGATGTCGGCCTCGTTGAATGCGACCATCTAGCAGCCTCCGCCGATCCCTCGAATCATCGCCCAGGCTGCTATCCTAGTTGGCCTCTCTACGAAGGTCGCCGTCTCGGCGCCTCCCAATTGCTCAAAACTGTGGATCGAGCAAACCGGCTCTCAGTTCGGGGCCATACCGGAACATGCGCGAATCTCGCCCGGATTTGTTCGGGAAAACTGGTGTAATCGATTGATTTTTCTTAACTCATAAAATAGCCATTCGGGAGCTAACAGGTTGCCTACATGCAGAAAAACAGGGCCTGAAAATCCGTGCGTCTGTGGTTGGGCATCCTGGGCGCCGTCCGGCAGCAGCAAACTCGCGCGCAGTGCGTTCGCGCCATTTTCGCTCCGCAGCCAGCGTCGACATAAGCTCGGCAAACGGCTTCCTGCCGCGCCGTCAGCATTTCTGGTTCGCGCGCCAGAGCCTCGCCAAGGCTATCTACTACACCTTTGATGAGGTCTGCTCCTGCGTTGCGGCGCCCGCGCGTGCGATTGGCAGCACGGACAGCGAGCGCACTCCTTGCGCGCCGTGAATGAGCACGCCCTCGATATCCGCAGTCGCCGACGGGCCGGTATGAAAGCAGGTATAGTGACCGCTTTGGAATTCGGGCCGGCGATACGCGTGGTGGAGGTTAACGACGATGTCGGCGGGATCGAGCAGGACAATCATGTGCTGCGCGAGGTAGGCAAGCGCATTGACCTTCAGATCTCCATCGCTCAGGAGCACGGAGCCGGTTTCGGCGACGCCGAACGAGGCGCGGACAATGGCGAGGTCGACATCCGCAAGCTCCTGCGGTTTACCCACGCTCACCGGATCGCGATTGCCTGCTATTTCGGGGACAGTAGAGCAAACAACTTTGGCGGTTGCGGCTTTCGCCCGGACGGGAGCCAGAGGATCGCCTGAAGCCGGTGGATCGAGAAAGATCCCGCCCATGCGTTCGAGGCCGGCCTTAAACGCAGCGAGGAGCGAGGCTGGCGGATTCGCATCGAACATCCGCACCTCAGGAAGCGGGCGGTCCAAACGCGGAAGGTTAGCCCGGATCGATTTGAGGATTTCGTCGCGGTTGCTCATGCCTTCTTTCCACGGTTTGCCCGATACCAGCTATGAAACGTCTGTTTGGGCGGAGCCGGAACTTCGCGCTGTTTGCCCCAGACGTTGAGGCCATTGTAGAGGACGAAACGCGGGAGATGCCCCAGCGCAAAATCAGCCGTTGAGACGGCGGCGCGATAGGCGGTCGGGCGTGAGAGAAGTTGGCCTGCCGCCTTCATCGCCGCTTTCTTGACGAACGGCACCTCGTGTTCCTTCACAAGCTCCCGGCGCCAAGCGTAGATCTGCTCGTGAATGTTGATTTTGACGGGGCAGACGGCGGTGCAACTGCCATTAAGGGTCGAAGAGAAAGGAAGGGTGCTATATTTCCGGCGATTGAAGGTTGGATCAATGATCAAGCCGATTGGCCCGGAATAGGTCGCCCCGTAGCTCAGGCCGCCACTGCGCCGGTAGACCGGGCAGGTATTCATGCAGGCCCCGCAACGGATGCATTTGAGCGAGGTCCAGAATTCGGTCAGGCCGAGGCGGGCGACCCGGCCATTATCGACCAGCACAATGTGCATTTCCCCGCCGTCACGCGGCCCGCGGAAATGCGAGGTGTATTGCGTAATGGGTGAGCCGAGCGCGCTGCGGGACAAGAGCCGTATGTACACAGGCAGATGTTCGAGGCGTGGAATCATCTTCTCGATGCCAATCGAGGCGATGTGCAGCTTCGGCACATTGGCCGAAAGGTCGGCATTGCCTTCGTTCGTACAGACGACGAAGGTCCCCGTCTCAGCGACGGCGAAGTTTGCTCCCGTCATGCCCGCGTCGGCCGCAAGGATGAGCGGACGATTGGACTCGCGCTGCGCCTCGGCTAAATAATGAACATCACTATTATTGGGATCGGTGCCGATTGTTCTGGCGAACACTTTGGCGACATCGGTCCTGAGCTTGTGCACCGCGGGCACCACGACGTGGCTCGGGTCTTCATCATCGAGCTGTTGGATGCGCTCGCCAAGGTCGGTCTCGACCACGTCGATTCCCACGGACGCCATGTAGGCCCGGAAACCGCACTCCTCCGTGAGCATGGACTTACTCTTGATGAGCGACTTGGCGCCGTGGTCCTTGAGGATACCGTGCACGATGCGATTGTGGTCGGCGCCATCGCGGGCCCAGTGCACGTGAACGCCGTTTCGCTGGGCGTTCCCCTCAAATTGTTCAAGATATTCGTCCAGATGCGTCAGCGTGTGTTCCTTGATCGCAGAGGCGAGTGAGCGCAGTTCCTCCCATTCCTCGATGCTATGCATCTCGCGATCGCGCTTTTGACGCAGGTCCCACAGCCGCTGGTCATGCATCTTCAGGTGCTGAGGGGCGGCAAGGAAACGTCCCGCCGCTTCTGCCTGGTTAATCGGACGGTTCCCGCGGATAACCGCGCCGCTGGGCTGTTTCTCGGGAGGCGATTGCAGCGGCTCCGGCTGGTCAGGATCAGGCTTCATGCGCTGGCTCCATTCAGGATCTCGGCGATGTGGATAAATTTGGTCGGCAGTCCAAGACGCTCGGCGCACCCCTTCTGGTGCATGAGGCAGGACATATCGGCCGATACGATGTAGTCGGCGCCGGCTCGCGCGTGATCGCTGACTTTGTCGTAGCCCATCCTGGACGATACAGCTTCTTCAAAGACGGAGAACGTCCCGCCAAAACCACAACATTCATCAGGCCGTGCCGGGATGGCGAATTCGATGCCCTCTACTTTAGAGAGCAAATCCATGGGCTTGGAAAATTGTGGCATGTTGAGTTCGGAGGGTGAGGCGTGCTTGAGCGCACGCAGTGTGCCGCAGCTGTTGTGGAGCCCTACTCGATGCGGGAACCGCGCCCAAGGGAAAGCTGCGACCTTCTGGATATCGTGTAAAAATTCGACGATCTCGAAAGTGCGCGCCCGCACCTCCCTGACCTCGTCAGTCTGCTCGATCGCATCGAAATTATCGCGCACGTGATGGACGCAGCTTCCAGATGGGGACACGACATAATCGAAGCCAGAAAAATTGCGGATGAAGAGCGCCTCGGTTTCAGCGCAATAGGCGTTGAAGCCACTGTTCGCCATCGGCTGCGCGCAGCAGGTTTGATCGAGCGGATACACAATCTCATGGCCAAACCGTTCCAGGAGCTCAAGCGTAGCGATGCCAACTTCCGGAAAAAAAGCGTCAATGAAACAAGGGATGAAGAGCCCAATGCGCATGCGTCTTCTCCTCCCATCGGACTCGCCGCGCTTCGGCTAGACTGCCCCATCATGGGCTTCATCTTGGTAGTCGCGCGCACCGGCTCGATTTCTTGGGCTTGAGTGTCCATTGTCTTTGGCACTGCCATAGAAATCATGAAGGGCGCCAGGACCTTGGTCAAGACGATTTTCCGCTGCGTTAAAGGGCGCTTGGCGGCGGCATTCGCCAACCGGCCGCACAAATAGGAAAAGTCGATTTGGCGCTTTCGAAGTCTTGAATCTTGACGTTCCCACCCCTCCTGCTGAAATCTCACCTTATAATCCCAACGGGGTCAGCCCCTGATCATGGGCACTGAAATAACGGAGGAACCATTCATGGCAGCCAAAGACGTCATATTCTCCCAAGAGGCCCGCGCCCGGATGCTGCGGGGCGTCGACATCCTCGCCGATGCCGTCAAGGTGACGCTCGGCCCCAAGGGCCGTAATGTGCTCCTGGAAAAGAGTTTCGGCGCCCCCCGCATCAGTAAGGACGGGGTCACGGTCGCCAAGGAAGTCGAGCTCGAAGACAAGTTCGAGAATATGGGCGTGCGGCTGGTGCGCGAAGTCGCGAGTAGGACCTCGGACGTCGCCGGCGATGGCACGACGACCGCAACCGTGCTCGCACAGGCCATTGTTAAGGAGGGCGTCAAATTCTTGGCTGCCGGCGCCAACCCCATGGATTTGAAGCGCGGCATTGACCTTGCGGTGCAAAAAATCGTCGATGAACTCCACGCAAAATCGAAACAGATCACGCAGAATGACGAGATCGCCCAAGTCGCCACCGTCTCGGCCAATGGCGATGCGGAGATCGGCCGCTTGATTGCCGAAGCCATGGAGAAGGTCGGCCGGGACGGCGTGATCACCGTTGAGGAAGCCAAATCCCTTGCCACCGAACTCGAAGTGGTCGAGGGCATGCAGTTCGATCGCGGCTATATCTCGCCCTACTTCGTCACCAACGCGGAGAAAATGGTGGTGGAGTTGGAGGATGCCCTCATTCTCATCTATGAGAAGAAGATTTCCACCCTCCAGCCCCTCCTGCCCTTACTGGAGGCGGTCGTGCAATCTGGAAGGCCATTGCTCATCATCGCCGAGGACATCGAGGGCGAGGCGCTGGCTACCCTGGTGGTGAACAAATTGCGCGGCGGGTTGAAAGTTGCGGCCGTCAAGGCGCCTGGCTTCGGCGACCGAAGGAAAGCGATGCTCGAGGACATCGCGATCGTCACAGGCGGCTCGCTGATCGCCGAAGACCTCGGCATCAAGCTCGAAAATGTTACGCTTGCCATGCTCGGCCAAGCCAATCGCGTTTCGATCGACAAGGACAACACAACCATCGTCGGCGGCGCGGGCAGCAAGACGGACATCGAGGCCCGCATCAAGCAGATCAAGGCGCAGATCGAGGAGACGACCTCCGACTACGACAAGGAAAAGCTCGAAGAGCGGCTTGCCAAGCTTGCGGGCGGCGTCGCCGTCATCAAGGCTGGCGGGGCGACCGAGATCGAGGTGAAGGAGCGCAAGGATCGGATCGACGATGCGCTGCATGCGACGCGGGCGGCTGTCGAAGAGGGGATCGTGCCGGGCGGCGGCGTCGCGCTTTTGCGCGCCGCTGCGGCTCTTGAGGCGCTCAAGCCCGAAAACGAGGACCAAAAGGCCGGCCTTCAAATCGTCCGCAAGGCTCTTGCATGGCCCGCGCGTTTCATCGCGGAAAATGCGGGCGAGGATGGAGGGGTGGTCGCGGCGAACATCCTCGCAAAGGCGGACTATGGCTATGGCTATAACGCGCAGACCGGCGACTATGGGGACCTTCCGAGCCAGGGCGTCATCGACCCCGCCAAGGTCGTGCGCAACGCCCTGCAAGGTGCCGCCTCGATTGCCGGGCTTTTGATCACGACCGAAGCGATGGTCGCCGAGCATCCGAAGAAGGAAGCGGCGCCGGCTCCGATGCCGGGCGGCATGGGCTTTTGAGGAACTGGCTTTCCCGCGCCGAACACTGCAAGGGCGGCGCGGAAAAGCTCAGCACTCTTTGATCCTGACCATAACCTGAGGGTCCGCAGCAGTTAGAAAGACTCGTGGGATCCCGGCAGGCGTACCAGGCGTTCCTGCTCGCCATGGTCAAGTAGGCGGCCGCATTCGAGGCGGCGTTCCTTCGTTCTGTCTGCTTGCGATACCGGAATCTTTTGTGATCACTGCATAGTGTAATCGAAATCTCGCCCACCCGGGATCACACCTTACCAGCATCACCAGCGACAATCGCTATGGGGCTCAACTGCTCGCGCTCTTAACCCTAACACTCTAAAACAATTGATTAATCCTTGATGAGCGATACCTTGTCTTCATTGCCAACAACTGGAACTATCCTATGCTTCACCGCGTCCTTTCCTTCGCCACCGTGGGCTTGCTCGCTTCGGCCTTTGCTGGCTCAGCATCCGCCGAGCACTGCACCCAACACAATCCTTACAACCAAGCTGGCGCCATCGCCCATGTGCACGGGCACGTCGTGCCTTATGGAGTGTCGTGCCACCTTTGCCGCCGCCATATCGTCTACTCCTGGGGATGCGCTGGCGGCTTGTGCGCAGTGAGCGTCGATCAATCGATGTTCCCCGTCACGGTGCCGACGGAATCACTCAGATTCCGACCGTGGAAAATCAGATACAACTTCTTCCCACTCCCGCTTTAGACATCCCGCCCGAGCTCACTCATCGCATTCGCGTTGTTGTAGCAGCGGGTAAGAGTCACCTCTGGGGCCGCGCATATCACCCCGCGCGGCCCTGTTTTTCTGCAACGGCCATCCCACAGCCCCGAACGCTTCGCTCAAGATACTCTTTCACTGGTGAAGCAACTGTCCGGGCATTTATCCCTCGCGCGAGGCAGTACGCACTCTCGAACCACGCATGCAGAGGCTTGTCGCCCCTGCTCGCATTGCAGCTCTGACAGCAGATAACTACGTCTTCTGCGTGGAGCCCTTCATCCCAGTAGAACGGCCCATCAAAATTCAGATGTTCGATTGTCGCCTTATCTCTCGGGCATCCTCTGACGCGCGGATGTTCCTTCATTGTCCTGCCGCAATAAACGCAAACCGTATCCCGCGCCCGGATTGATCGTTCAATATCATCCGGTATCCCAAACGCATTGACCATATCCGCCACTCTGCAAGACTGCCCCGGCCACATTCGCCGCGCACATTCGTCACGGCGCCACAGTGGCGTGCGCCTCGGTGAGTCGCCACTGTGGCATCGAATACTTGGGCGAACCAATCTGTCACTCAAGTTAAACGTCTTTCACGCGCATTAAAACTTGTTCATGCACGCCAACGGCGCCCGCCAAACTCCGTTACACTTCCGCAGTAGACAACCCGCCCGAACTCACTCACCGTCCTCCACAATGCAGCCCATACTGCAGCACCGTGAGACACCCCAGGGGGCCGCGCTCCGCCAGCGCGGCCCCCTTTAACGTGCGGTGTACCAACCGACCCTTATCGCCCAGTTCGTCCCCACCCAGCTCCTTGGCGCTTCCTCATTTCCGCAGCTTTTCGCCCAACCCGGTCCATCGTAGCTGGCGCAAGCCACGGCGGGATCGCATAGTGCTGGAAATATGCATTTCAGCGCCAAGCGTGACCTTGTCCACTTTATGGGCCCTCCCGGCGCTGATATAATCGGGACTTCCGCATTCCTTTCGTCTCGATCTCAAAAAGTCGAAGAGGATTATCGCAAGGACGCCTATAACGCGTCAGGCCGCCGTGTGGCGTCATCGCGCCGCAAAACAGAAGAGCCGCCATCGTTGTTTGGTAAAGCGGTTCTGGAAAGTCTAAACGGAGAAAGTTCGAGAGCAATGCGAAAACTGATTATCCCAATCTCCATCGTTCTTGTCGTGCTGGCGTTTTTGAACGCTGTGCTTGGGCTGTATGCTGGCGGGGTGGCTTTAGCTCTCGCAGCGCTCGTGATTTTTGTGACCGCAATTCTTCTCTTGCTTGCCATCCTCGCCCCTCCGAAGGCCGAAAG
>JBAVVQ010000347.1:0-2555 GCA_049697375.1 Rhodomicrobium sp. | reverse complement strand
TCGGAATCCCTTCTTGTCATGGCCGCCCTCCGAGGCACGGCTGTCCGGCATGACTTTTGCTTTTTCAAGCCGCCCTCCCTGCAAGATCCGGCCAGAGATCGAGGAGGGGGTGCTGCTGCGGCTGTTTTGGCGGCGGCGCCGTTTGGAGGAGATCGCGGATCGTTCGTCGTTGCATGAGGTTGGCGCGGATAAGCCGGATGAAGGCGAGCGGACTTTCGACAATTTTGTTAGCCTCATGGGCAAGACGCAGAAGCATGAAAGCAATCAGCGCAACCGTAATTTGAATGCGCACGGCGTTCTCGGACGTTCCCAGGAAGCGTTTGATCTTCAAGGTCTGCTTGATCCAGCGGAAGAACAGCTCGATGTCCCATCTGCGTTTGTACAAGGCAGCGATGTCCTCGGCGCTTGCGTTCAGATCGTTGGTGAACAGACGCAAAATCTTGCCCGTTTCGATCCTCACCTGCACTTCGCGCACAAGGTCCGGCAGCGGATTTTTGCGCGCGCCGGCCAGCCGTTTGGGGAGATATCCTGTCCGGTCGCTAAGGATGGCGGAATTCGCCGGGGCCGCTCGCTCTTCGGCGGCCTCAAACGGCGTATTGGTCTTGAGCCGCGTCACGATGCGGCAGCCAGCCCGATGCAGGCCCGCCCACCAGCTGTAATCGTAATAGCCAAGATCGAACACATAGGTGGCGCCTGGCTCGACCGGCATGGCCTTGGCGGCGGTGATATCGTTGACGTTGGCCTTAGTGACATGAAGATAAAGAGGCTGCGCGGCGTCGGGGTCGTAGACGATGTGTGCCTTGGCGCCGCATACGCCCGCCGAAAACGCCGCCCAATCGCGGCTGAAACTCGTGAGGCGCACCGAAGTGGAATCGATCAAACGGAGGCACTCGCCGAATTTGCGCCGGGCTCCCCGCTGCAATTGCCTCATCAGCGCTTCGAGCACTCCGCCGAAAATCTCAACCGGACGCGACGCATTGGCCTCAGCCAGCGTCGAGCGCGAAACCGGCCTCGCCCCGAGATGGTAAAGCTTGCCGGCATGGCTGCGCAGCGCCGCTTCGATCTCCCGCAGGCTTTGAGCACTGGCGAATTGTCCATAAAGCATGCCGGTCAGATGCGCCTTGGAACTCAGCGCGCGCGGATCGTCGCCGCCATGCTCTTCCACAAGGCGGTCATGGACCCCCCACGGAATATATTTCGTGAGTTCGTGAAGCACGATAGTCTGATGCGGCACGGCCTTGCTCCTTTTCGCGTCCAGATGCCTCGGAAACACCTGGAAACGAGTAGAATCAATGCCGTGCGCCCTTTCAAGCATAAACTGTGCCGGACAGCAGTGCCTCGGAGGGCGGCCATGACAATGAGGGGATCCCGAATTTCGACACTCTAGTCTAGGGCCAGGTTCGGATAAAGTCCGTCGGTTCAAGCAGTGCAGGCTGTTTGGGCAACGTCTTAGATGTGCCTATATAAAGAAGACCGGCGATGACCTCTGAGGCTTCGAGGCCAAGGGCTTCTTTGACGCTTGCGTCATAGACCGCCTCGCCAGTTTTCCACATGGCCGCGAAGCCAAGCGCGTGGCTTGCGAGCATGATGTTCTGGGCGGCTGCGCCGGCGGAAAGAATCTGCTCGACTGCGGGGATCTTTGATGGCTCCGCTATTCGAGCCACCACCACGAGAAGCAAAGGTCCGCGCAGTGGCTTTTGCCGCTCGCGCTCCAAGAGTTCGGGCGTCACGTTGGGATTGCGGCGTTGGAGGGCGGAGGCGAAAACATCGCCGAGGAGCTGTCTGCCCTCCCCGCGTATGGAAATGAATCGCCAAGGATGCAGCCTGCCATGGTCCGGCGCCCTAAGCGCGGCGGCCACAATCTTGCGCACGCTTTCTTCATCGGGGGCGGGGTCGCCAATGTCGATTGGACTGACCCGCGTTACAAGCGCTTCGTAGGCTTCCATTCCAGTCCCTCCATCGGTAAGGCAGGAATTTTCGTACCACGGACGCCATTGCGCAAAAAAGGAAAACCTGAGCAAACGCCGCCAATCTTGCCGTCGGTTCGTCGTCCCAGCCCAAGGGCGACCCGGGACCATTGCAGAAATGGTTAGTTCGATTACCTCACGGCAAGGCTCCTTTTTAAGCTCGCGGCTCAGGCCCCGCCATGCGCAAGCTCATCCCGGAGTTGGAGCCACATGCCCACCTTTTGCAATGAGCATATAGAAGCCGGTGGCCGATAAGCCGGGCACTGTGCCGGGCACGAACTGCCGGAAGCAGCTGGCATCAAGTTCCGATGACGGAAGCGGCATCCGTTGGCGCGGCCGAATACCGCTTCGCACTCTTCCGGACGCGCTCTAGCCGGGACGCGGCAATTCGATTTCGCCTTCGACGACGTGGTTCAAATCGGTGCCCTCGGCGGTTAGAACGGCTCGAACCTTAAGCTTCCCGGAAGAGGGACGCATTTCGCGCACGACACGCTCAATTTCCTGCTGCGAGGTGACGCCGACCTGCTTCAGGAATTTTCGCATCGACATGTTGAACCGGTCTTCGTCCATGACAACCTCCCGAGATTT
>JBAVVQ010000346.1:0-3493 GCA_049697375.1 Rhodomicrobium sp. | reverse complement strand
CAATAGCCGCGCCTATGAAAGCGCCTGGGCAACTGTCAACGGTCCCCCACAGAACAGCACACGCCGGTCATGACGCTGGTGAGATATGCGGGCTAGTCAGGCGACCATTCTCTCGACCTTCGCGAATACGCTTAAGCGCAGCCAGGTCCCCAGATGCGCTTCAAGCTCTTTGTTTCCTGTGAGCATGAGCGTTCCCTGATCTTTTGCCCGGCCGATCGTGGTGTAACCCATCCATATTTCGGTCATCGTCTTCAGATCTGTCGACAGGTACAGGTCGATGTCGAAGCCAGGATCGACCGAACATAAATCGGGTTCCTGATCTGGCTCGACGATCAACCACCAGTTCCGCCGCGGCTCCTTGAGATCGGTAAAAATGACCTGAATAGTGTTCCGGCGCCGGGGTGCGGGGAAGGGGCCTACATTGCGCCGCATGTCCCACATGAGAAGCGTGGGATCCAGGTTCTTCAGCGACGCTTCGGTTTCAATCCACCTGTGTCCCCAGGCCCCGACAGCCTCGATGACCGGCCTCAACTCCATTCCCGCTTCCGTCAGTCTATATTCAAACAGGTCCGGATCGCTCTCTACCCGGCGCCGCGTCACGATTCCCGCAGCCTCCAGATCTTTCAATCTCTTCGAGAGAAGGGCGGGGGACATTCTCGGAACGCCTCGCCTCAACTCGTTGAAACGGGTCGCGCCTGCCACAAGTTCGCGGAGGAGCACCAACGTCCAGCGCGTTCCAAGAATTTCGGCCGCCATCGCGACAGGGCAGAACTGCTTGTAGCTGCCGGTCATGGTTAGCTCCTTACTCGCCGCCGACAGCTAACAGCTTAGCGGTGGCATAGGTTCCGGGAGCCGGTTCAGTTTCTATACCGGGGGCGATTCAGTTCGTGAACTATGCCTTCGACAAGCCCGCATGACATTCTCCTGACCATCAGGCGGGGATGAGCCCCACCTTAAGTGACAAGAGAGAGGAAACATCATGCCAATCGTCGACATCCACCTTATTGAAGGCGTCTTCGACAAGAACCAAAAGCAGGAAATGATTAGGAAGGTTACCGACGCCATGGTCGACATCGAAGGCGAGGCCATGCGCGGCGTCACCTGGGTCCGTTTGTACGAGGTTGCAAGCGGGGAATGGGGCATAGGCGGCAAAGGTATTACGACTGCCGATGTGAAGGCGATGCAGACTCAGCGCACGCGATAGCTGAAGCGGAGCCATCCCGGAACGACCCCTGCATCGTATCCGGGATTGCAAGAGGCGTTTCGATTTATAGCGGCCCCGGATAAGCGCTGAAGCGCATTCCGGGGCGACGATCATAGACGCGAGAATGGGCGTGTTTCGGGGTGCCTCCGTGACGAAGTTTAAGCGAGCGTTACTAGCTTTGCGCGGGGAAGAACCGGTACTCCAGGTTGCAAGGACCAATCGCGGGCATTCAGCACGTCCCCGTCTTTACGGACCTCGGCGAGCAGATCGAGATCGAGAGTCGCATAAACCCACTGTGCTTGATTGAGGGCGCCCAGCGCGAGGACGCCGTCTGCGGGGAACTTCTGATCAGGCGGCGCGAAAAACCCGGCAGCTCCGACATTGACATTGACGGCGACCGACCAAGGCGCTTCGCCTACTGTCGGCGATTGGATGACGTAGATTTGGTTTTCAAGCGCGCGGGCGGCGCAAGCGTGCCTGACGCGATAATATCCCGCCAGACTCTCGGTGCAGGACGGTACGATCAGAATTTCCGCGCCCGACTCCGCGAGCGCGCGCGCGATCAAGGGAAACTCGGAATCGTAGCAGATTGCGATGCCGATTTTCGCGCTGCCGATATCGAAGACGCAAAGGCCGGCGCTGGGGCTGATGCCCCATTCCTCGCCCTCGAAACGTGTCATGATATGTTTTTGCTGGAAGCCTGACTGCCCATTCGGACTGAAGAACTGGGCGCGGTTCACGAAACGGCCATCGGTTAGACGTATCGGGGCGCTCCCGGCGAGAATGTAAACGCCGTAGCGCTTGGCAAGCTCCGCATAAGCTGCCTCGTAATGGCCGATATGAAACTGCAACGCCTCGATGGAGCCATGCAGGTCAAGCGATATCTGACGCCCTGCGATCCGGGCAAGCTCCATCCCGCCATATTCAGGGAAGACAAGGAACTGCGCGCCGTGGGCGACTGCCTGCTGAACCCACTGCGACAACTTCTCTTCGAAGGCGGTGAAAGAGGTTATCTCATCGATCGGGTATTGGGCGGCCGCGACGCGGATAACACGGGCCCGCATCACAGTTCTCGGATCCAGAATTGCATCGGATGTTCAGTCTCTTGCGGCTGATCGATGTCTTTCCAGCGGAACATGGCGATCATCCCCTCTGCTTTCCGGTAGCCGCGCTTCTTCCAGAACGTATCGAGCGGCGAATAGGTTGCGGGTCTGAGCGGGTGATTGTCCGGCCTTATCACCCCGCAGAAGGCGCTGTACTCGTAGCCCCGCGCCTTTGCATGAGCTTCCCGCCGCTCGAAAAATGTGTGGCCGAGACCCCGTCCCCGGTAGCCCGGCAGGAGCACTGACTCGCCGCAGTAGAAAACCTTGGCCGGATCGTGACCATGTTCCAGGAAAGGCGCCGCGAACTCCTGGTGATGCCCTTCGAGCGCTGATCCGGTGGCGCTGCCGACGATTTTCCCGTCATCTTCGGCGGCGACGATGATGCTGTCCTTGCTCTCGATCAGAGCCTCCAGATAGCTCTCTTCGTAGTCGAGAGAGCCATCGTAGAGATAGGGAAAATCACGAAACACTTCGATCCTGAGCGCCGCGAGTTGAGGAAGCGCTCTTTGCAGGTCTTGACCGGCAAGCGTTGAAATTTCCACCTGCTAAGCTTTTCCCCACGGAATATGGTCTGCCCGGACGGCGCCAGCGTTCGCGAACGCGCCCTTATGAGCGGGACCTGTGATCATCCGGTTGAAGACCTCTCATCCCAACCCTCGCCCCAAGGAAGAGGGAGAGCTGGCGTCCCTTCCCCCTTGGAGAGAGGGACAAAGCCTGCCGCCGCCTCTGGATCGGCGAGTTTGACGATTCCCGCCATGATGTCGTTCAGCTGAAAATTCTTCGGCGTATAAATCGCCGCCACACCGCAAGCTTTCAAGGTTGCTTCGTCCTCGGCTGGAATAATGCCGCCGACAACGACGGGAATAGCGCCAAGCCCCGCCGCCCGCATGCGGTCCATGATGTCGCGAACGAGGGGCACATGGCTTCCTGACAGGATCGAAAGGCCGACGACGTGCACGCTTTCCTCAAGCGCCGCATTCACGATCTGCGCAGGCGTGAGCCGGATGCCTTCGTAGACGACTTCCATGCCGCAGTCGCGCGCGCGCACGGCAATCTGTTCGGCGCCGTTGGAGTGGCCGTCGAGGCCCGGTTTGCCGACGAGGAACTTCATCCGCCGCCCAAGCTTGGCGGAGACGCGATCGACATCGGCCCGCACGCCGCCGATGCCCGCGCCGCCGCCCTGGGC
>JBAVVQ010000345.1:0-5351 GCA_049697375.1 Rhodomicrobium sp. | reverse complement strand
ATGAAACTCCGTGCGCCCGCCATCTCGGCCAACTCCTGGAAACCGCCGGTTTCAAGACCCGCTACGTGCCGATGGGCGCAAATCGGGACAATCTGATCGCATGGGCCGGTGGAAACGGAGCCAAGATTCCGCTCTGCTTCTCGGGGCATACCGACGTCGTCCCGCTTGGGGCCGCCCCGTGGACGGTCGCGCCTTTCGGCGGCGATATCGCGGATGGCAAGATCTACGGGCGAGGCAGCAGCGACATGAAAGGCGGGGTCGCGGCCTTTGTCTCTGCGGCCGTTAAACTGGCGCCGCGACTTCAACAAACGCCGGGTCTCGTGCTTGTCATCAGCGCAGGCGAAGAGCGCGGGTGCGAGGGCGTGAACCTGCTCGCCCGCCAAGGCGCTCTTCCGGAAGCAGGCGCAATCCTCGTCGCCGAGCCAAGCGCAAACCGGCTTCTTGCCGGACACAAGGGCGTACTCTGGCTGGAGGGAACCGCGCGAGGCGTCACCGCGCATGGATCGATGCCCGAACAGGGCGAGAACGCCGTTTACAAAGCTGCGCGCGCGGCCTTGGCGCTGGAGGCCTTCGACTTCTCCGGGGACGCCCACCCGGTTCTGGGCCGTCCTACGGTGAATGTCGGCTGGATGCGTGGCGGGCTGAATGTGAATTCCGTTCCCGACGAGGCGCGCCTTGGGGTTGATGTCCGTCTCGTTCCGGGTGTGGATCGCGAGCGCCTGATCGAACGCTTCAGGAAAGCGACGGGCGGAACCGTCGCCTTCGAGGTTATGGGCGCCTCGGATGCGGTCTGGACCGATCCCGAGGACCCTTGGGTCCAGGAGGTTTCAGGCGTCGTACAATCCGTAACGGGAGC
The DNA here is from genome assembly GCA_049697375.1 of Rhodomicrobium sp. Classification (GTDB taxonomy): domain Bacteria; phylum Pseudomonadota; class Alphaproteobacteria; order Rhizobiales; family Rhodomicrobiaceae; genus Rhodomicrobium. Next base: position 4,495 of record JBAVVQ010000345.1, on the reverse strand, counting down.
CGCTTCCGGCATTGGCGGCGCAAGCTATTTCACCGATGCGGCGGCACTGAAGCCCGGGATGGGCAATCCACCAACAATCATTCTTGGGCCAGGCGAACCCGAAATGGCGCACCAGACCGACGAGTGGTGCTCGATAAAAAGAATCGAAGAGGCGGCGGCCATCTATTCGGAGCTTATCGTCCACTGGTGTGAGCTCTGAGGCGCGGACATTGGCAGGCCGCCGCCAAAGGCGAAAATCCAAACTTCATCCTTCGACAGGCTCAGGATGAGGTCGCGTGTTTTCAACGGCTTAGCCCTCATGGTGAGCTTGTCGAACCATTAATCCTGAAACGGATCGTGCACAAGGATCGTGTCCTCACGCTTGGGACTCGTTGACAAGAGCGCGACGGGCGCGTCGATCAATTCTTCGAGCCGCTTCACATATTTGATGGCCTGGGCGGGTAGATCGGCCCACGAGCGGGCGCCTTGGGTCGATTCCTGCCAGCCCTTCAGCACCTCGTAAATTGGCTGAACGCGTTTTTGCGCGCCTTGCAAAGAAGGAAGGTGATCGACCTCATGGCCGTCAAGCCGGTAACCCACGCAAACCTTCACCTCGTCGAAGCCGTCGAGCACATCGAGCTTCGTGAGCGCGATGCCGTCGATGCCGGAGGTCCGGATGGTCTGCCTGAGAAGACAGGCGTCGAACCAGCCGCAGCGCCGCGCGCGCCCCGTGACCGTTCCGAATTCACGGCCGCGCTCGCCGAGGCGCCGGCCCGCCTCGTCGTCAAGTTCGGTCGGAAAAGGCCCCTCCCCTACGCGGGTCGTGTAAGCCTTCGTAATCCCCAGCACATAATTGATAGAACCTGGCCCCATCCCCGAGCCGGTCGCAGCCTGCGCCGAGACCGTGTTGGATGATGTGACGTAAGGATAAGTGCCATGGTCGATGTCGAGAAGCGCCCCTTGCGCGCCTTCGAAGAGAATGCGCTTCCCTTCGCGCCTGTGCCGGTCGAGAAGCTGCCACACCACATCGATATAGGGCGTTACCTTGGGCGCAATCGCCGCCAGCTGCTGGAACAGTTCGTCGCCATCGATCTGCGGCTGGCCAAGCCCTCGCCGCAGAGCGTTGTGATGGACCAGCGCACGGTCGATTTTTGCGGGCAAGGTCTTCAGATTTTTCAGATCGATCATGTGAAGGGCGCGCCGCCCAACCTTATCCTCATAGGCGGGCCCAATGCCGCGTTTTGTCGTGCCGATCGCGCCTGCGCCGGCCGCATTCTCGCGCAAGGCATCGAGTTCGCGGTGCATGGGAAGGATCAGGGTCGCGTTTTCGGCAATGCGCAGCCGCTCGGGCGTAATCTCAACGCCGAGCCGGGCGAGTTCGCCGATTTCGTTGTGGAGCGCCCACGGGTCGATGACAACGCCGTTACCGATGACGGAAAGCTTGCCCCGCACGACGCCCGAAGGCAAAAGTGAGAGTTTGTAGGTCTGATCGTTGACGACAAGCGTATGCCCGGCATTGTGCCCCCCCTGAAAGCGCACGACGATGTCCGCGCGCTCGGACAGCCAATCGACGATCTTGCCCTTGCCTTCGTCGCCCCATTGGGAGCCAACCACCACGACATTTGCCATTTTTTGCCTTCGATCCCCGGATGCTTTTGAAACGACACACTACTTCAACGCGCATGACATCGCCATCGAGAGATCCAAAGGCCATAAGCAAATCGTCGCTTTCGCGTGCCGCCCTCCGGCGCCAACGGACAAGAAGGGGATAAAGGCTTGAAACCGTTCTTCGACCGGCCGAGACTGCTTCTTACTTTGGTCGCGATATTCTGGGCCGGGAATTTCGTTCTCGGCCGCGCTATTGTGGGCGAAATCCCGCCCGTGACGCTGGCCTGCCTGCGCTGGACGCTCGCCACGCTCATCTTCCTCCCCTTCGCATGGCCGCATTTGAGAAAGGACGCCGCCGTCATCGGAAGAAGCTGGCGGATGCTCCTGTTTCTGGGGGTGATCGGGGCGGGCTGCTACAATACGCTTTCCTATCTCGGACTTGTCTGGACGGAGGCTTTGAACGGCCTCGTGCTGAGCGCGGCCGGTCCGATGTTCATTGCGTTGACGGCATGGGCGCTGTTCGGGGACCGGCTGGAGCCAATGCAGGCCGTGGGGCTTGCCGCAGGCTTTTTCGGCGTCCTTATCATCATCGCGAAGGGCGATCTCGCTTCGCTCGCGGCCTTCAGGTTCAACTCCGGCGATCTCCTCCTGATCGCCGGCTTGATCACCTGGAGCCTCTACACAGCCTTTCTCAGAAAGCGCCCGCACATCAGCTGGCAAAGCTTCAACATCAGCACCTATGCCGTAGCAGCGGTTGCGAATGTCCCCCTGGCGCTCTTCGAACATGGCCTGGGCCACAGCATGAAAGCCAACGCCGCAACCATCGCCACGATCGCCTATGTGGCGATCTTCCCGAGTTTGCTCGCCTACATTTTCTATAATCGCGGCGTAGAGCTTCTCGGCCCCACCCGGACGGGGCTCTACATGTTCCTGGTCCCGGTGTTCGGCTCGCTCCTTGCGGTTTTCTTTCTTGGCGAGAGGCTGCATCTCTTTCACGCGCTCGGCTTCGCGTTCATCATCGGGGGCGTCGTGATCGGGAGCAGGCGGCGCGCGGTCAGGGTTGCAGAGGCGGCGGAGTAGTCATCCTTTCTGCCGGTAGAACGCGATCGTCGCCCGAAGGCCGTCAGCCCACTACGGTCACGTTCGCCGTCATCGTTTCCCTCCTTGCCGCCGAGGTCACACTATTTTTTGGCGTCCATGAATCTAAGACTGGATTACGCCAAGATTGCTAATTATCGCTTGCAGGAGCGGGAGAGACAATCATGAGCGTGGAGCAAGATATCGCGGACCTGAAGCGGCGCATCACGCTTCTCGAGGAGGACACGAAAGGCGAGAAGCTTGTGGCGAGACACACTCTGAGGAAAATGACCGCGAACGAGAACATCCTCCTCGATGTCAAGAAGGAAGTGACGGAGCTTCGTAACGAACTCGCTCTTCTCCGCGCGGACATGCCCGGCATCATCGCCACTGTCATCGGGGCGCTTCTTCGCGACCAGCCCGGCAAGTGACCCTATGCCCCACCGGCCTCCGTCTCAAGCTACGCCGGCGCTATAGCGGTTCATCGCTGTCAACCAGTTGAAGACGAGCTGCGACCTCGGGGTCATCGGCAGCCGGACGCGCCCAACTCCGTGAACGCCGACGACAGGCCTAAGCATACCTTTCAATTTTGCTTCGCTGCCTCCGCCGCTTTGCTATTCTGAACGCCAGCAAAGCAGTCAGCCTTCAACGTGAATCGGGTTTCATGAGCACGCGCGAACACACCCGCTTGCAACAAATCCAGGACGATATCCGCGGCTGGCGCCGCTGGGGCCCCTATGTCGGCGACCGCTCCTGGGCCACTGTCCGCGAGGACTACAGCGACGACGGCAATGCCTGGGGCTACCTGCCGCACGACCTGGCGCGGAGCAAGGCGTACCGCTGGGGCGAGGACGGCATCGCCGGGCTCTGCGACCGCTATCAGCTCCTCGTCTTCGCCCCCGCCTTCTGGAACGGCAACGACCCCATCCTGAAAGAGCGGCTGTTCGGCGTCACGCCCATCGAGGGCAACCACGGCGAGGACGTCAAGGAGTACTACTTCCACCTCGACAACACCCCGACCCACTCGTACATGAAGTTCCTCTACAAATATCCGCAAGCCGAGTTTCCCTACGGCCTGCTGACGGAGGAAAACCGCCGGCGCGGCGGCCAGGGCTCCGAGTACGAGCTGCTGGATACGGGCGTCTTCGACCAGGACCGCTACTTCGACATCGTCATCGAGTACGCCAAGGTCGACGAGGAAGACATCGCCATCCGCATCGAAGCCTTCAATCGCGGCCCAGCGGCCGCGCCCCTGCACATCCTGCCGCACCTGTGGCACCGCAACACCTGGAGCTGGACGCCAACGCCCGGCCCGGAACCAAGCATCCGCCTTGGCCCCGCCGCCGCGGACGCGCTGAGCTTGGTCAGCGACGACTCCGCCGTGGAAACCCTCAGCAACATTCCGGTTTTCTACCGGCTGGGGCGGCGCACGCTCTACGCCCCTGGCGGCGGCGCTCCGCTCTTCACCAACAACGAGACCCATTGCGAGCGCGTCTTCGGCCCCGGCAGTCACAGCCGCACGCCGTTCGTCAAGGACGCCTTCCACCGCTACGTCATCCGTGGCGAGGATTGCGTCAACCCGGCGCAGGCCGGCACCAAAGCGGCGTTCCACTATCGCTTGGACGTGCCCGCGGGCGGTTCGGCGGTGCTGCGGCTTCGCCTCTCCGACAAGGGCGGCCTGGCCAAGCCGCTCGCGGAGATCGACGCCGTCGTCGACCGGCGGCGACAGGAGGCCGATGAGTTCTACGCCACGATCCACCCCGCGAAGGCGAATGAGGACGAACGCCGCATCCAGCGCCAGGCCCTATCGGGTCTGCTGTGGACCAAGCAA
>JBAVVQ010000344.1:0-2331 GCA_049697375.1 Rhodomicrobium sp. | reverse complement strand
TACGCTCGCGGCGGGCTCCGTCGCCATTCAAGATCATGAGCTTTGCGTCGAGATTCTCGATCACAGCCTCGACCTCGCGGGCGTGCTCCTTGTGGCGCTTGGTCTGGATCGCGTGGTTGGTCGAGGTAATGAGGCGGATCGCCGTGACCTCGCCGCAACCGCGGCACGCGCCGTGGCCGCCCGTGGTGGCGTAGTAATTGGCGCGGTCGAGCATTAGGCGTTTGGCTTCGCCCCCTGGCGCCAGAGAGCCTTCGACAAAGCGGGACGGCGTATTCGGCGTCTTGCTCAGGAACTCAAACCGGGCCTGCAGCGATTCGAGCACCGCGGCATCCTGTTGCTGGACTTTCAGCGCGCCTGGGCCGCACACGTCGATGCACTCAAGGCAACCCGTGCACTTCCACGGGTCAACCGCGACCGAGTAGAGGCCGCCGCTGCCGGGCTTGGTCTTCTCCATGGCGTCGAAGAAGGGCCGCGTCTTGGCGACCGGCAAGGTCGCGAGGATTTCCGCGACCTTACCGAAATTGCGCTTCAGAATGGCGTTGTCGGTGTCGATGGCGGCGGCGGCCGCCGCCAGCACCTCGTGGAACTGCTTTGACTCCTTGCTCGATCTGTAGATCGCACGGATCGCCTCGCTCAGCGGATAGACATGCGCCCGCAGCGCCTCGCGCTGAGCCTCAGCGATCTGGAGGTGTTTGATGCCGGTGAGCACCAACTCATGGATTTCGAGCACAGTGTTGGGGATGGCTGCATCCGGGCAGACGAGCGTGCATTCCATGCAGCCGGTGCAGAGGTCGGCATTGAAGTCCGGCACCTCGCGGCGAAACAGCCCCTTGTCCTTCCAGGCGCCGGTGCCTCCGGGCATGAACAGACCGGCGCCGGGCAGCACCGGGGCTTCGGCGACCGTGCCCTCGCGGAACGGCGTGGTTATGATCTCATCGTAGTACTCGCGGTCGAAAAAGCCGGAGCTCGAGGCGTTGGCGTTGAGCCGGCACATCTCTGCGGAGATAGCGACCGTGCGGGTCGTCTTCGGCGCGGGTTTCGTCTCGATGACGGCGAACTCTGGCGCATTATAGTCGACGTGCTGAGTAGCCTCCAGGCCTTCCTTGATGACCGCCATATTGCCTTCGACGACGGCGGCGCCCTTGCTGCCGAACTTCTTCGAGAGCAGCTGGCGGATTTTGGTTAGGATGGCGTCGCGCGAGGCGTCCGCGACGATCCGGTCGACGTGCCCGCAAACGGCGCCGATGAAGGCGATGCCCATCATACGGGTCTCGAGCTCGGGGGTCGGGGCGTGCCGCTTTGCGACCGCGAAGCCGTCAAGCAAGTAGAACTTGATCTTCTTGTCGCGGATGGTCTGGCGCGCCCGCTCGGGAAGCTCGCGCCATACATCGACCGGCGACAGGTTCGTCTGCACCATGAAGGTCCCGCCCTCGACCAATCCCTTAAGCGGGTTGGTATGGCTGAACACCTTGTGGTCGGGCGATACCACGATCTCAACGTCCTCGAGCTCGGCATTGGTGATCTTCACCGCCTCGGGGCTCAGCGTGATGTAATAGTTGGTCGGCGCGCCGCTCTTCTCGGAGCCGTATTTCGGCGCGGCCTTGGAATGCAGGTCGAGCACGCCGGCCAGGATGTCGGTGAGAAGCTTGCCCGTGGCAATGGTGCCGTAGCCGCCGACCGAGTGGAAGCGGATCCGCATGGCCGAGGGCGGGAGCAATAGCGGGTTGGGCTCCGTGTCGAGCGCCATCAGCTCGGTCTCGGGATAGGCGTCTTTCAGCTTCTCCTGCAGAGCCGCAAGTTTCGGAGTCGGGTTCTTCGCGAAGAACTGCGAGCCGAGATAGACGAACGGAACGTTGTTCGTCTCCATGTTCTTGTATGCGGCGATGAGGTGGCGCGGCTGCAGGTCGTGCGCGCCGAGGCCGAAAATCGCCGTGGTCATCTTGGGGAGACTCTTGATTGCCGGGATGCCTGGATGACGTTCGCCGCTCGCGTTCTCGACGCCTTTGAAGAGCGCCTGGGTGACTGCGGTGGTGAGCGCCGTGACGTCCGACCGCTCCAGCACCGTGACGGCTTTCTTGCCGGCAAGCGCCGCCACCAGCTCCGCGTCGGGGAACGGCTGCAGGAGCTTGATCGACACCACGCCGACCTTCTTGCCCTGGGTGCGCAGATAGGAGCAGACAGCCTCTGCGTCGTCGGTTACGGAGCCGAGGCCGACGACCACGGTTTCGGCATCGTCGCACATGAACGTCTTGACCGGCTTGTACTCGCGGCCCGTAAGCTGGGAGTACTCCGCCATTGCCTCGCGTACGAACTGCGGTACCGCGTTGACGA
>JBAVVQ010000343.1:0-24619 GCA_049697375.1 Rhodomicrobium sp. | reverse complement strand
GTGACCTTCCGGCCGCCGAGGCTGGCGAAATCGAGGGAATCCTGGCTACACTCTGTCGGCATCGGCGTGGTCTCCTGCGTCAGGAAAATCCTTTTTGGCAGAAGAACTTTCGCTGATTCAGCCCGCCAATGCCCCTACCTTTGTGAGATATGCGGGCTAAGCAGGTTGATTTAGGCTGGCAAACGAATGCTGGCCGTGATTCCGTTTCCTGGGGCGCTTCGGGCAGCGAGACATGGCAGGCCGGGGCTTCGTAGTCAAAAAAACTACTTATATAGTTAAATACCCCGTTTTTACAAAACGAACCCAAAGCCTTTTTTAAGCATAGCAAAGGTCACAGAATGACAGGCAGGCAAAAGCTTGGCCTCTCGCGCGGGTTAGCCGCCTGAGGTGGTCACCATAGGTCCCGCATATATGCGCCTTCGAAATGAGAGGCATTCGTGGGTAAACCCAAGAAGACCTGCTTAGCGATGGCGGTTAAATCACACGTCCGGCAGGACTCTGAAGCCCAACGGCGCTGCGGCGCCCTCTTCGATGATGGCGACGTTCTCAACGAATGCGGCAGGCGGCCCTTTGCGGCATCTCGCCAGCATCTCGAAGACCTGAACATCTGCGCCTGAGAACAACGCCTCGACCGCGCCATCGCGCAGATTACGAACCCACCCGCTAAGACCGAGGGCTTGGGCGTTGCGTTGAGCCCAGGCGCGATAGCAGACGCCTTGAACCCTTCCAGTGATGCGGACCCGCACAGCGCACTGACTGGCTTTGTCTTGGGTCATACGCGGGCTCCATCCCTTGTGCCGCTTGCCGTGCTCAAGATGTGGCGAACCTCCCCGGCGATGCAATCTGCAACCTCCTTGGCGGCGCGCAGGACCGGGGGCGTGAAGGGCGCGCCAGCGTCGAAGCAGATGCCTTCAATGGCGTAAACGATGATCCGTTTCGGAGCGAGGTCCAGAACACGGGCAAGCTCGATGGCCTCGGCGATGCCGAAGGCGTGGCTGGATGAGAAAGACAGCTCAGGCGGCAGCTTCTCTTCGGCGAGGTCGATCCGGTGGACGCGCCCGGGGGCGCCTCTTGGCGCCGCCGCGTCCACAAGGATCGCGGCATCAATGCCAGCCCAATCCTCGATCAGGGACATTATGTCCCCGCTGCGGACGACAAGCTTGGCGCCGGCGGGGAGGCTATTCGAAAGCTTTTGGGCCACAAATGGACCCACCCCATCGTCTCCCCGATCCGGGTTGCCGACAGCCGCCACAAGAACTCTCGGCCGCGCGTTTCCCGGATCGCCTCGTTTCATGAGCGATGGATCGACAGCTTCAGAAAATGGGTCGAGCAGGAAATACAGGGATCATAATTGCGGATGGTCTGCTCGCAGCGATGCCGGATGAAATCGTCCGGCTGATCGAGGATCGATGTCGCCACCGCCGTAAGATCGGCCTCGATGCTCGGCTGGTTCTGCGACGTCGGCGGCACGATGCGCGCGGTCTTGATCGAGCCGTCGGCCTCAAACTCGTAGCGGTGCCAGCATATCCCGCGCGGCGCTTCCGTGCAGCCGAAGCCGACGCCTGCCCGCGGCTCCAGCCTTACCGACGGCTCGGCCGGGTATTCATACTCCGCAATGATCCTGAGCGCTTCTTCGAAAGCGTACACGATCTCGATAGCGCGCACGACAATGCTGCGGAACGGGTTCTTACATACCGGCTCCAGGCCTGTGTCGCGGGCGAGCGCCTGGACTGAAGCAGGCAAGCGGTCAAAGTTCAGAGCGTAGCGGGCGAGAGGCCCAACCAGATAAGCGCCACGGCGCCTCAGCACCGAATGCAACGCCGTGGAGTGCGCGACATGCCGCTCCTCGAACTCACTATCGTATTCTGTAATGTCGATATCGAGACCACGGCTCGAAACGAGGCGGCCTTCGTTGAACGGATATTCGTGCGGATGACGGAGCGCCACAAATTCGTAGTCCTGCTCGAAATCCGGGAAGGGGAACGTCGCCACCCAGCGCGCGAGCCCGACGGCGAGGTCGCGCGCGTGTTTCAGCTTCTCCGCGAGCGCGGCCAATTCCTTGCGGGTCGGCACGCGATGGAAACCGCCAGCCTTGACGCTTACGGGATGAATTTCCCGGCCGCCAAGGAGCTGCAGGATTTCGTTGCCCGCCTTCTTGATCGCGAGGCCGTTCTTGACCATCGCGCCATGGTCGCGGGCCATGGTTATCCCGTCCGGGAAACCGAGGAAGTCGGGCGCATGAAGCATCACCACATGAAGGCCGTGGCTTTCGATCCATTCCCCGCAATAAATGAGCCGGCGCAGCGCTCGCAACTGCCCTTCGAGCTGGGCGCCGAAAGCGTTCTCGATCGCATGGACGGCGCTCATCTGATAGGCGATCGGGCAGATGCCGCAAATGCGCGCGACGATATCGGCCACTTCGTGGTAGCTGCGGCCGCGCAGGAACGCTTCGAAGAAACGCGGCGGCTCAAAGATCTTGAACTGCGCCGAGGTCACACGCCCGTCGCTGACCTGCAGATCGAGTGCTCCCTCGCCTTCGACGCGGGCGAGATAATCGACCAAAATCGTCTTAGTCGCCATGAGCTTCGCTCTCTTTTCGGAACGGTTCGGCGCCGGCGTTAAAGGTGCGGAAGACGCGCATCAAATCGCGCTCGGTCGCGCCCAGCGCCTGCCACTCCTTCGCCAGTGCCGCGGTATTCGGCGTTTCCATTGGACCGTAGCAGCCATAGCAGCCGCGCCGGAATGAGGGGCACAGCGCGCCGCAGCCGGAATGCGTCACCGGGCCGAGACAGGGAATGCCTTGAACCATCACACAAAGGTTCCCGTGCAGTTTGCAATCGATGCACACGCTGTAAGACGGAATCGATGGCTTCCGGCCCGCGAGGAACGCGGAAATCACCTCGGCGAGTTGCAGCTTGTTGATCGGGCAGCCCTGCAGCTCGTAATCCACCCGCACATGCGATTTGATCGGCGTCGATGTCGAAAGCGTGCTGATATATTGCGGAGAGGCATACACGGCGGAAATGAAGCTGTTCACGTCAGCGAAATTCCGCAGCGCCTGGATGCCGCCCGACGTCGCGCATGCGCCGATGGTTACGAGAAACTTCGACTGCTCGCGCACCTTGTGAATGCGCTCGGCATCATGCGTGGTCGTGATCGACCCTTCGACCAAAGACAGATCGTAGGGCCCGTCGGATATGGCGCTCGACGCTTCAGGGAAATTCGCGATGTCGATTTCCGCGGCGAGCGTCAAAAGCTCGTCCTCCAGGTCGAGCAGCGAAAGCTGGCATCCGTCACAGGATGCAAACTTCCAAACCGCGAGCTTCGGGCGGTTTTGCGTCGCCATGTCAAATCTCCCTGAATGTCAAATCTCCCTGACGGCGAGGATGCGTGAGATGCGGTCGTACCGCAGGACCGGGCCATCCTTGCAGGTAAATTCGGGGCCGAACTGGCAGCGGCCGCAAATCCCCATGGCGCACTTCATGTTCCGTTCCATGGAGAAATAGATGCGTTCTTCCGGAACCCCCGCGTCGCGAAGGGAACTGGCCATATACCGCATCTTGCCCTCCGGTCCGCACACCATTGCAAGCGTCTCGCTCGGATCGAAATTCCCCCGCTTGATGAACCCCTGCACCTGGACGCCGCCGACATTGCCGCGCCAGCTGCGATCCGCGTGGTTGACGGTCACGAGGAGATCAATGTCGAGCCTCTGCCGCCACTGCTCGAACTCGTGGCGATAGAGCAAATCGTTCGGGCTGTGAAAGCCGAGGAGGATGGAAACGCGACCATAGAGCTCGCGATTGTTCAGCACATGGTAGATGGCAGGCCGCAAAGGCGCCAGCCCGCAGCCGCTCGATACCATGACGACATCGAGCCCCTCGGCTTCGTGAACCGGCCAGCCCGCGCCGAAAGGCCCTCGTATGCCAAGGACGTCGCCTTCTTTGAGCCGTGTCAGGGCGCCGCTCACCATGCCGACGTCGCGGATCGTATGCACGTGGCTGCTCATGTCGGCGGGATCGCCGCTCATGCTGATGGCCACTTCGCCCACGCCGAAAACGTAAAGCATGTTGAACTGGCCAGCCGCGAAGGGCGCCCGTTCGCCGGAAACCGGCGCAATGTCGATCGTGACGACATCCGGGATCTCGGTCGTAGAGCGGACCACGCGATAGAGTTCAGGCAGGAAGGGGTCAGCTTGCGTCCCGCCCGTCAACTTCTCCTCAGTGCTTGGCGTAGACGTCGAGGATCTGAAGTCTCGTTGCATGAAGCCGTCCTACAAGGATGGGTAAGAAGCGTTTCATCATCTCGTAGCCAAGGTGATGGTCCGCCTCGCATTTCCCGCGCAGGCACGCAGCGTCCATGCCGATGGCGCGGGTCAATCCAACAGCGCGAGCGTCGAACATCCAGCGGTAGGGCGGGACGAGCCACGACGCGCCGACAATATCCCCGTCTTGCAACGTTTCGAAGACGATCGGCTCGCGGCCGGGCGCGAGGATCTCCAGGGCGATCTTCCCATTGCGGATCAGGAAGAACTCGTTTGCAGCGTCGCCCTCATGGAACAGGAATTGCCCTGCGTTGAAACGATGGTTCTTCGCGCATCCCGCGAGCAACTCGCGATGCGCTTTGGGAAATGTCTCAAAAAATGGATGCTCACTTAGAATACGTTCAAGTCCCTCCATCGATCTCCTCCGTGTGGGCTGCAGGGGCTCTCCTCATTGCGGCAGCTTCCTCTGTAATGTCGATGCCTGTGGGGCACCAGGTGATGCAGCGGCCGCAACCAACGCATCCTGATGTTCCGAACTGATCGTACCAGCTCGCGAGCTTGTGCGTCATCCATTGCCGGTAGCGGGCGCTGCCACTTTGTCGCACGGCGCCGCCGTGTATGTAGGAGAAGTCCAGGGTGAAGCAGGAATCCCATTTGCGCACGCGCGTGGCGCTTGCGCCGGTGAGGTCGCTGTGATCGTCGACGGTCGTGCAGAAGCAGGTCGGGCAGACCATCGTGCAATTGCCGCAGGAGAGGCATCGCTTGGCGGCGTCCTCCCAGCGGGGATGGTTGGGGTTATTTTGCAGAAGCGCCTTGATGCCTTCGGTTTGAAGGCTGCGTCCCATCCGGCTCGCCGTGCGCTCGACCACAGCCTTTGCAGCTGTGAGGTCATCGCTTGTCGCAGGCCGTTTCGGGAGCTGCGCCAGGAGTTCAGCGCCGGGTTCGCTCCCAGCTTCGATTAGGAAAGTGTGGCTGTTCTCACTCAGAATTTCCGTCAAGGCGAGATCGAACCCGGTTTCGGCTTTCGGACCCGTTTTCATGGACACGCAGAAGCACGTTCCGCCCGCCTCGGCGCAGTTCACCGCGACGATGAAGGCGCCGCGGCGCCGCGCCGCGTAAGCCGTGTCGACGAAAGGACCGTCCTGGAAAACCTTGTCTTGGACGGCGATGGCGTGCAACTCGCAGGAGCGGGCGCCGATGAAGGCAAATTTCTGGGTAGGCGGATCGGGCGGGACGATTTTCAGCCCATCGCCGTTCCTCTTAGCGGTCCAAAGCGTTTGCATCGGCGGATGCAAATAGCGCTTCCACGATTGCGGCCCGTGGGCGAAACCGAACAGGGCGTCATCTTCCCGGCGCTCCAGGCGGTAACGCCCGGCGTCCTGGCCGTCCGTCCAGCCTGCGGGCAGGTCCGCGACGCCCTCGATCTCGTCGTAAACGATGGCCCCATCGCGGACGGTCGGCCCTAGAACCTTGTATCCGCGGGTTGCGAGCGCGCCGATGAGCGCCTGCAGGCCGTCAACGTCGATTGCCGCTTTCGCCTCGCTCATGAAGCAAGACTCCGTTCTGTTAGCCATATTACAAAACCGGGACGTCTATACCCGGGGGCTATGCGCTTCGGTGAAGGATGCAAGCGCCTCGCCACTTCTCTTCGGCGCGCGCCTTAGCGGTGTACCTTCTGGAGGTGCTAGAGGATCGCTGAGATACGCCACGAAGGCATTGATAAGGATCAAATCGCGACGTCCATAGCTCTTAGAAGGCGCTTCGCTGAACTTTCGAAAATGGTCACGCCCAAGTGCGGCGGCCTCGGTGATTGGACTAAAGTACAACGCCGAACCAGAAATATTTTGCTTTTTTTGGGGGGGACGTAGCTTTTTTTGGCCCCCGCTTTCCGATGCGCCTGCAGAGAATATACAGGGCGTGGGTTTCAAGAGAATTGCTTCGCTTTTTGCATCATCAGCTTTACCGACGGAATATTATAATCTTTGCCTCGGACACGCCCTTATGCAACAGTCCCCGCATTAAATCCGGGTGACACCGATGCTGCCAAACATGACCGTGAGCCGTACATCCTTGGGGCGTGTCCCCGCCGTCACCGTAACTTGCTTTGGCGCATAGAAAAAAGCGACTTTCCAACTTTAGACAGCCTAATCGACCGGTCTCGCCCGGGTGAGGGAAAACACGCATGTCGGACGCATATGTCATCGAACTTCAGGGTAACGCAGTCGGAATCATCGTCCGGCGCAGCCATGATGATCCTGCCTACCGCTTCATGGCTGCTTTGCATGGCTTCAACAGTCTCGAAGGTGTCGAGTTTTCAGGGCCTTTCCAAGCGGAAAAAGCCGCCAGAAAATTATGGCGGGAAAGGCCTTATATTCTGCGGGCCGCTCCTGAGCATATCGGGTTCTGCGATTGAGCAGAACCTCGCTCCTCTAGCTCTTTGTTTTATCGTGCGTCCTATTGGAAAACCGCTTCACACTTTTCCGGACGCACTTTAGGGACAGGATTCCTCGAGCTTTTGGACCGCCGCCGCAATACCCTCCAGCGAATATTGGTCAGTCGTATGAGTCCCCTTTGCTGACGTCGCCTTCACGGTCATGGGGCCGCCGGTCGCCATGGCCGCGAGCAGTTTCCGCTCGTCCGCCGGGTCTTTCGCATAGGCTTTATCGTCATCGGCCGAGAGCGAAAAGCTCTGGCTGCCGACTGTCACCGTGGCCACCGCATTCGCCTTCATGGCGTAGCCCTGCCTAACGCTTAACTCTTTATGGACGCCGTCCTTCTGCCAGGTGGTCACGTAGAAAATGACGGGCGTCCGTTTTGCCGTTTTGGGCTGCATATCGGTTGGCGCAGACGCCGCGAAACACACTCGTCCCTCGCTCCCCTCATGGAGGAACACGGTCCAGTCCTTTATCCTTTCAAGGAGGCGGGCTCTCACCTCGGGAGCGGCCGGGGCAGGTTTTTTCGCCGGTGCGGCGGCCGGAACTGGCTTCGGTTTCGGTTTGGCGGGAGCGGGCGCCGCCTTTGGTTGCTGCGCGGGCTGAGGAACGGCTTGCTCGATATCCGCCTGTTGCGCCATCGCACAAGGGGCCAGCAGGATAAGCAATGACGCCGGAATAATCAGGCTGCCGCGCATGCCAAATTCTCGTTTTTCAGTGCTTTTCACCCTTCTCTGAATCTCGGCCTATGCGTCAAGGTAAAATCGATCGCCTCGCTCATCGGTCCGCTGAAAGCTTGCCTATTCGCGCTCGAAGATGCGGCGCTGGCGCGTCCATCCGATCTGGGAATGAGCCAAGGCTCCGCACGCGGTCATACATGATAATTGCGCCGGCCGTGGCGACGTTGATGCAGAAAGCCGTCGGAATTTTGATGACATGATCACAGCGTGAGAGAAGCGCCTCGGAAAGAACGCCAAGTTCCGGGCCAAGCACATACGCCGCGTGCGGCGGATGGCGGAAGCTTGGCAAGTCGATCGCGCCCTCGATCAGCTCCACGCCGACGAGCTTGCAGCTGAGCGGCAAGGTCATCTCGTCGGCATTCGCCCAGCGATAGACCGGCAAATGGTGGACGGCCTTGGATGTATCCGACTTCGCCTCGAAAGCGCGGGGATGAGCGCCGATTGTGAAAAAGAACTTCGCGCCGAAAGCGTGGGCTGAACGCAAAAGGTTGCCCATATTCATGGGCTTCGATATTCGTTCTGCTCCGATTGCGAAGTATCCGCGCATGACCCTTGCTTTTCGCGTAAAGTGAGGCGTTTGGACTGAGGTATGCGATGAAAGCTGTTCTGTGCAAGTCTCTCGACGGACCCGACGCGCTCGAGGTCGGCGACCTTCCTTCCCCCGAGCCGGGGACGGGCGAGGTTGCGATCCGCGTTTCAGCGGTCGCGCTTAATTTCTTCGATACCCTGATCATTCGCGGCAAATATCAGACGAAACCGGACCTGCCATTCTCTCCAGGTGGAGAGCTTGTTGGGACGATCGCCCGGCTCGGGCCAGGCGTGGATGGGCTTTCGGCTGGCCAGCGGGTGCTTGCCTATATCGGCTATAATGGCTGCCGGGAGGAGGCGATCGCGCCCGCGCGGAAAGTTATTGCTTTGCCCGATAAGATTTCCGATGAGGCGGCCGCGTCCATCCCTATCGCTTACGGCACGGCCATGCACGGGCTGGAGGATCGCGGCCATCTTTGGCCGGGGCAGACGGTGCTCGTTCTGGGCGCCACGGGCGGAGCCGGGCTCGCTGCGGTCGAGGTGGCGGCTTGCCTGAATGCGGAGGTCGTGGCTGCGGGCGCCTCCGACGAAAAGCTGAAGATCTGCAAGGAGCGTGGCGCTTCGCAGCTTCTCAATTTGACCGGCATCGATGTAAAGGAGGCGGTTCGCGCTCTTAACGGCGGCAAAGGTCCGGACCTGATCTATGACTGCATTGGAGGCCCGTATGCGGAGCCCGCTTTGCGGGGCATTGCCTGGGGCGGGCGCTATCTTGTTGTTGGCTTCGCCGCGGGGGAGATTCCAAAAATCCCGCTGAACCTCGTGCTCTTGAAAGGCTGCGAAATCACAGGTGTCTTCTGGGGACGGCACGTCGCGACCAACTTGCCCGGCTTTCGCGATCAGATGACCCGGCTCATCCAGTGGTGCGTAGAAGGCAAGCTTCGGCCTCATATCGATCGCGTCTTCTCCCTCTCCGAAACGGCAGATGCCCTGCGCGCCATGGAGGCGCGTCAGATCAAGGGCAAAGTTATCGTCAAGCCGTGATGGAAACAGCACCCACGCATCTGTTTGTGTACGGCACACTCCTGCGTGCAAGCAGTAGCCCTTATGCGCGGCTTCTGGAAGCGCGGGCGCGGTTCGTCGGCGAAGGATGGACGCCGGGGCGGCTTTATCATCTCGGCCGATACCCCGGCGCGGTTTTCGGCGATGACTGCGCGAACAAGGTGTATGGAGAACTTTTTCTCCTGCGCAGCAACACCCTGCTGGCGGCGCTGGACGCATATGAAGGCTGCGGCGGGCAGGGCACAAAACCCGACCTGTTCTATCGCGACGTCGTGGAGGCTCGGCTCGCGCGCGGAGGCGCGTTGTCCGCCTGGGGCTACCCGTTTGCCGGAGCTGTTCGCGGCCGTCCGCTTATCGCTTCAGGCCGCTTTCACTTGCAGCGGGGCCGTTTTCAGTAGGCCGAAGCCATGGCCTCCACACCGTCCTTCCGGTAGATATCATTCCGGAACTGCACGACGCCGTCGGGCGTAGCCCATGCGGTGACATAGGTCCAATACAGGGGCACTCGTTTTTTCAGCCGTACGGTCAGCCGCTCGCCCGTCTGCTTCATGCGCAAAACCTGCTGAACCGACCAGCCATTATCTTCCAAAAGCCACGCAACAAGCTGGTGGACGTTTTGCACCCGGACGCAACCCGAGCTTTCCGCACGGAAGCTCTTTGAGAAAATGCTCTGCCCTGGGGTATCGTGCATATAGACGCCGTGCGGGCTCGCAAAATTAATCTTGGCGTAGCCGAGCGGATTATCCTCGCCCGCATTCTGCACGTAGAAATAACGAAGCGGCGCATCCGATGCCCAGTCGATTTGCATCGGGTCGAGCCGCTGGCCCCGCTGGTACGCAGCGTGGTCAACGTAAGCGTCGATCTTGTATTTTGCGAGCACATCCTGGCCGCTGCGACCCTTCGGGACAAGATCGGCCTTTAGAACGGTCGGCGGAACGACCCACTCCTTGTTGAAGTTGATTTCCTCGATCGCCGATTGCAGCAGCGGCGATGGCCGGTCCGGTTTGCCGACAACGCCTATATGACGGGACACGACCTGGTTATTGTTCACCGCCTCGATCTGCGCGCCGGGAATGTTCACGAGCACGTACTTCCCGGCAGGTGTGGACGGAACGAGGTTCTGCAGACGCGTCAGGTTCGTCCGCAACTGGCGCAAACGGGCGCTGGCCGGGACGTTAAGCGCATCGATGGTGACGGCGTCGAGGAAACCTGTTGGCGGAACGCCGTGACGCAGCTGAGCCCGTTTCACGGCCTGTTCCACATAGGAGTCGTAAACCTCGGGATAGCCGCCATAGGCTTGGAGGTCGCCTGTCGCCTGCAGCCTGCGGCGGAGTTGCACAACCGCTGGATGGTTCATCCCAGTCCGCAGTTCAAGCTGCGGCAGCTGAGGCCATCCGCCCTGCGCGACGAGTTCGGCATATTGTTTTATGGCTGCTTTGGTGGTCTCAATGTTTTCTTTCGCGAGCGTCGGGAAACCGCGATCGGGTTGCGTTTCCAAATCCCTGGCGGAAGTGCGCTCGCGAGCAGGTTGATCCCACCCATCGTCCGATTGGTCAAAGCCTAACCAGTCGTCGAAGCTGTTCCTGCGCTGTTGTGCATCCGCCCCGACCACACCGGCGACAACCATGAAGGCAGCCGCTACAAACACGGCTGTGACCCTCTGTCTCATAATCCTCATCCCGCCTTCCAATACAGGCACATCGAATCGTAACTTTCCGACACCCGCAGCTTTCGTGACTCCGAATTATGTCGATAACGCGGTTACTTTCCCGTTAGCTCGAAGGGAGCGAAAGGGAGGGCGATCCGGGATTATTCTGGAAGGCTAGCGTTTTCGGAGATTGTGAGCCTCCGTTGCGCCGTGACGGGGAGGGCCGAAGCAGCATTGTTGTCAGCCAACGCTGCTTTCGTGGCTAGAGCTGGTAACGAATCTGGTCGCCCCAGAAGCGTTCGAGCTTCACCGAAATCTGGTTGAAGTGCTTGAGGTCGGGCACCGAAACGCCGCCGACTTTCTCGAGCATGTTCAACTGGCGCTCGAGAAGGCGGTTCACCATCTCGGAAATCGCCTTGCCCTTGTCCGTGAGCTTCACGCGCACGGAGCGCTTGTCGGTACGCGAGCGCTGGTGATGGATGTAGCCGCTCTCGACAAGCTTCTTCAGGTTGTAGGACACATTGGAGCCGAGATAGAGACCGCGGGTCTTAAGCTCTCCCGCTGTAAGCTCCACGTCCCCAATGTTGAATAGGAGCAGGGCCTGAACGCTATTAACGTCCGTTCTCCCCACACGCTCGAACTCATCCTTGATGAGATCGAGAAGAAGCCGATGCAACCGCTCGATCATCCGGAGCGTGACGAGGTAATTTGATTTTAACGTTTGGTCGTCCGGCTGGACGCGTACGAAATCGGCGATCATGTCACCAACCATCCTCAAGTTGCGTTGATACCCTCGGATACAACTTAGAGGCGAATCCGTGAATATCGTCTTAATTGTAGCAACTTTTAGGCGAACTCTTGCAAGCCCGTGCGAGCCTCACTGTACACAATTTATTTACGAAGTGATTCGAATTAAAGACGGCGCTCTCTAAGATTTTCCGCGCAAAAACTGGATAATAGCCGAAAAATCGAGACCGCTCGCGCCCTGGCTGGCGAATAGCCCATAGAGGGAGGCTGCTTCTGCCCCGAGAGGCGTGTTTGCGCCCGTCATGCGGCTTGCCTCCTGGGCAAGTTTCAAATCCTTCAGCATCATCGCGGTGGTGAATCCCGCGGAATAGTTTCGGTTCGCAGGCGAGGCAGGCACTGGTCCGGGGACCGGACAATAGCTCGTAAGCGACCAGCATTGGCCCGATGACTTCGAGGCGATGTCGAACAGTGTCTGGTTGCTGAGCCCGAGTTTCTCGCCAAGCGCGAACGCTTCCGAGACCGCAATCATCGAGATGCCGAGGATCATATTGTTGCAGATCTTCGCAGCTTGGCCATTGCCCGCCCCCCCGGCATGGATCACTGTCTTGCCCATAGAGGACAGGATAGGCTCGGCGCGTTTGAAAGCGCTCTCGCTTCCGCCCGTCATGAACGTAAGCGTCGCCGCCTGCGCGCCGCCGACCCCGCCCGAGACTGGCGCGTCGAGCATGTCGAACCCGGCGGCTTCGGCAGCGGCGCCAATTTCGCGGGCTGTCGCCACGTCGATTGTCGAGCAATCGATGAGAAGGCAGCCGCGCGGCGCGGATGCGATTAGCCCTCGCGGGCCGAGATAGATGTCGCGGACGTGTTGCCCGGCGGGCAGCATGGTGATCACAACCTCCACGCCGTTCGCGGCATCGCTCGCGGAGGACGCTGCCTCTACGCCAGCCTCGACGAGCTTCGCGACCGCGGGCTGCGACAGATCGAAAACGCGAAGCCTGTGGCCTGCCCTGATGAGGTTGGCCGCCATTGGGCCTCCCATATTGCCAAGCCCGACAAACCCGATTGCAGCCATGCGCGCCTCCTGAAGTTGTTTCTTCGAGCTTGTGAGGGCGGAGGGTGCGAGTCAAGAAGTGAGGGTGGGCGCCTTCTGAAGCTGGAGATCATAGCTCCGCGCCTGATAAGGATCGCGACGGCCGTATCGAGTTGAGGGGCGGGCAATATTTGGCTCCGGACGTGGCGGCCGTTCTGCGCAAGGCGGCCAAGAATGGCGGCATGCCCCGGATTCAGATGGATGACGACAAGCGCTGGCGCTGGGTTTGCCGCGAGGTCGCCGCCCGTAACGACCGCTCAGTTCCGAAGGAGTAAGCGGAACCGCCATAGGCCGCCACGCCTTCGCCCATGGCCGCAAAGAAAAAGTTACTTACATTTATACATAGGCCTGTTTTACAAAACAAAACCAATTTTAATGGATTCTACACCCTCACAGGATCGCGCGCAGGCTTGAACAGCTCGAACGCATAATGTGCGTCGAATGCTCCGACGGTTGCCCTAAGCGAAGAACCGCCTCAGCCGCCCACCTTTGCGCAAGAGCCTCGTGTGCGGCGCCTGTCGCGGCGAGAACTTTGGGCTTCGCTTACCGCGCCGCCGCCATCGAAGGGGCCTGCAGAACGGTTCGGCAATCTCGCGGAAGCTGGGCCACGGTGATCAAGTGTTTTCCCTTCGAAGCTCTCAAGGGTGTCGCCCCAGGCTTTTTCTGTGCGGGCGCCGCCGCAGAGGCGGACGCTGACTTCGAAAGCTTCGCGATCCAGGCGTCGAGACCCTTGCCGCAGCCTTCGTCGACGGTCAGCGCAGGCTGGTTGCGGCAGCTAGGATTGTCCGAGGGGCAGACAAGCCGCACGTGGAAATGGTCGTCGTGACCCATGATCGGATGGATCTTGCGCAGGAAGGCCCGGTCTTCCTTCACATTGTCGCAAAGCCACTTCTTGATCGCGGGGTTCACGAACACGCGCGCGACTTCGGGATAGGACACGGCTCGGCGGAGCAGCTTCGCAAAGTCCGGTGTCCACACATTCGGATTGACGTGCCCTGGATCGAGAAGGAAACTCTCCATGGGAATGCTCTCGCGCTCCTCATTGGTCAGCGTCCTGTCGGGCATGGGTCTGTACCAGATATCGACATCAAGGCCGACCTGATGGCTCGCGTGGCCGAAGGGCATCGGTCCGCCGCGCGGCATGGACATGTCGCCGACCAAAAGCCCCGGCCAGCCGTCCTTGGCCTTCGCGTCTTTGGCGAAGCGCTCGATGTAGCGCACGAGCGTTGGATGCCCCCACATGCGATTTCTGGAAAGACGCATGGCCTGCCAAGCCGGGCCGTTGACGGGCAAAGGTTTTCCGCCTGCGAGGCAACCCCTCGCATAAAAGCCGATGGAGCGCGTCGCCATCTTGGAAGGCGCGTTCACCGCGCCAAACAGAATCTTGGCCGGAGCGAACTTGATGACGAGCGCTGGGATATGCGCGAGGCTGGGAGCTGGAATCTGTGGCGCTGTAGCGGCGAGACGGATCATCTCCTGCTGCGGAGGCGGTGGAGTATCGGGAACCGCCGTTTCCGGTTCCTCGGCCGGCGGGGGAAGATCGTTCTTTAGGACCGCACTCGCGGAGGAGGCTTCGGGCACGACTGTCGCCTGGGCCAGGCTTATCTCTGGCGATGGCGTGAACGGCGCCGGCGCAGTCTCGGCCACAGGCTCAGGAGTTGTAACGGCAGGCGAGGGCGCCGCCGAAGCTTCAGTCTTTGCCGCGTCCAATGCGGGCTCTGGCTTCATGGGCATGCTCGTTTCCTGCTCGGCAAGCCAATCCGGGGCGCCAACGAGAGCGAGCGCTGCGAGCATGATGCTTACTGCCAGCACGGCTTTTAGGATGAAACCAAACCCCAGCATTGCAGAATCTCCCAGCAGGCGCCCACTATTCCCCAGGAAGCAAGGATGGGCAAGACAGCTCCTGCAGAAATTAAACGGAAATTTCTCACTGCTTCGTTTTAAAAAAACCGAGGGTTGAGCAGCACAAGTTTGTCCGCTAAAACCCCGCGAGACTTAAAAGATGTGCCGGAAGGCGCATTCGGTAAGCGCCTCGCTTATGCTTGCTCGTCCGATCAAACAGACTACATCTCAACAGCAAACACTCCGAAAATACCTTTCGTGTCCGCGGAAGATGCGGATTATCAGAGTGGCATTGGTATAGGCTCCTGTATCAAGCCAACCATCAAGGGACAGTTTCCGCGAAAGCGAAGATGAAAGCTAAGTCTTTAGCAGCAGGCGCACAGGGACCTCCGTCCAATGTTACGAAAGGCGGGGGGAGAGTGCGGCTCGGCTCGATTGGAGAGAGGGCGGGAAAGCCGGCAGGCTCCTTGAATGGCTTGCTCTCGGCTATCGGATTCGAGCGTTGGACTATCGGTGCGCGTCTGGCGTTGATTGTGGTTGCGCTTGCGCTCCCTCTCAATGTTCTTGGCATCGCGGTTGTCGACCGTGTCGTCCATGCCGCGAACGAAGCCCAGCGGACCAGCCTGCTTTATGCGGCGCGCTCGGTAGCTGCCGGTCTCGATGCGCAACTCGACCGGTACATCGTGCTGGCCAAGTTCCTTGCGAGTTCTCCGCATCTGCTCGACGATGATCTTCGCGAGTTCGAAGCCGAAGCGCGCAGGGCGTTTGTCAGTATCTCGAACTCCTGGGTTGTCGTTGCCGATCCTCAAGGGCGGCAAATCCTGAATACCGGCGTGGAGGCCAGGCAGCCGCTTCCCCCGCGGGATCCGCTTGCCATCGCTATGCAGAAGAGGGCCCTTGAAACCAAGTCGATCCTTGTTTCGGATATATTTTGGGGCCGGTTTCTGAAAATTGGGTCACAACCATAGAAGTGCCGATTTTCAAGAACGGCGAACCATACCGGGAACTCGCCGTCACCATGAGCATGGACGGGTTTCTTCGCCTTCTCAACGAGCAGAGGATGCCGCAGGGCTGGCTCGCCGGGATCATCGACCGCCAAGGCCGCTTCGTAGCTCGCGTCCCTTACCAGGAACGCTATGTCGGCACGCTGGCTTCGGAGAGCTGGCGCGAGGTCAAAGATCTGGACGGCGTTTTTGACAATCGCAGCCTCCAAGGCGATGACGTCGTAACAGCAAATGCGCATGCTGCACGAAGCGGCTGGACGGTTGGGATCGCCGTCAAGAAGGCGGAACTGCAGGCCGCGGTCTGGAACACAGCCCGTCCGGCGATTGCCGTAAGCGCGGGCTTATCAGTGCTGAGTCTGCTTCTCGCGGGCCTGATTGCACAGCGCATCAGGCGCCCCATCGCGGAGCTGCGTGACAAGGCGACTGCGTTGCTCGAAGGCCCTGTGCCCGCGTTCAAGCCCGGAACGCCCGAGATCGAAGAGCTTTGGGGAGCCCTTCAGCGCGCTGCCTTTGAACGGAATATGGCTGACGCCGCCCTGCGTCAGCTTAACGAACGCTTCGTCGCGGGGGAAGAGGCTGGGGGCGGCTTCGTCTATGATTGGAACGCAAAGACGGACTACTGTTGGCGAAGTGAGGGCTTGATCAGGCTGCTCGGATATCACCCCCGAGAGGTGCCCCCATCGAGCGCAGGCTGGTTCGCCCTGATGCATCCCGATGACCGGAGCAGTATCGTCTTCTCTCCCATGCTTTACGGCAGCGCAGACGGCCGTTACAGCACCGAATATCGGGTGAAGCACAGGGATGGCCGCTGGATTTGGCTCTGGGACCGGGGACGCGCCACAACAGCGCCCGACGGCAGCCTTCTCCGCCTCATCGGATCGGCGATCGACGTCAGCGAAAGAAAAGAGATCGAGACCGCGCTCGCCGAGAGCGAGAACCGCGCCAGGAACTCGCTCGCCGAAATCGAGGCCATCTACGACACCGCCAGGATCGGTTTGTGCGTGCTCGACCGTGAGCTGCGCTATGTCCGTATCAATGAGCGTCTTGCCGAGATGGATGGCTTGCCCGTCGCCGATCATATCGGGAAAGCCGTTCGTGAAATCGTGCCTACGATAGCGCACAAGGTTGAGGAAATCGCGGCCAGGGTCTTTGAAACCGGTCAAGGCGTCCCTGATGTGGAACTATCAGGTACGACAGCCGCGGCGCCCGGCTCGCTGCGTTTCTGGCTCGAACAGTGGATGCCGCTCCGGAACGCGTCGGATGAGATCATCGGCGCCAACGTCGTGGTCGAGGATATCACGGACCGGAAGAAGCATGAGGAGCAGATTTTGCTTCTCATGCGCGAGGTCAATCACCGCGCCAAGAACATGTTGGGTGTCGTTCAGGCCATCGCGCGCCATACCGTCACCTCGAACCCGGAAGACTTTGTCCAGCGTTTCTCCGAGCGTCTGCAAGCGCTCGCGATGAGCCAGGACCTGCTCATCAAGAATGAATGGCAGGGCGCGGATTTGACTGAACTGGTGCGCGCCCAGCTCGCCCATTTCAAGGACGTCATCGATACCAGGGTCGTGCTCGCCGGACCTCCTGTTCGCCTTACTCCTGCGGCGACGCAAACAATCGGCATGGCGTTGCATGAGCTTGCAACGAATGCGGGCAAATACGGGGCTCTCAGTAACACCTATGGGCAGGTTGAAATAAGCTGGAAAGTGTACGAATCTGAACCTGGAAAGCAGCGGTTATCTATGAGTTGGATCGAGAGCGGCGGTCCACCTGTCTCTGCGCCTGCGCGTCGCGGGTTTGGGTCGACAGTCGTCGAATCCATGGCTCAAATGGGCCTTTCCGCCGATGTTCAGCTCGATTATGCCTCATCGGGTTTGCAGTGGCGGCTGGACTGCCCCGGCGAGAACGCCCTCGATGTCATGAAGGGACTGACGGTCAGGAGATAGACATGCCCGAGCGCGTTCTCGTGGTCGAGGATGAGCCTCTTATCGCCTTTGATGTGGCGGATCATCTGAGACAAGCTGGCTTTGAAATTGTCGGTCCGGCAACCTCGGTATCGGCCGCGTTGAAGCTTCTCGAGTCCCAGGGCTGCGATCTAGCCGTGCTGGACGTCAACCTCGGCCGGGAGACGGCTGCGCCGATAGCCGATGTTCTACACTCAAAATCGCTGCCGTTCGTCGCTCTTTCTGGTTATTCCAGCGAGCAACTCCCGGAAATTTTCCAGCGCGCTCCGATGCTGACAAAGCCCGTCGATTCGAAGAAGCTCGCGCATCTGCTGCGCGGCTGCCTGCAGTCGCGTTAGGTCGCCTTTCAGAAATCAGCGCGTTGACGCCATGGCGCGCGCCTTGATCGCGTGATCGGCCAGCGTCTTGCCGAGAGACCAGACGGCGCCCGGCACCTTATGCGCCGCTGCAATGGTCGCCTCGAAGGACTCCTCGATCCATGTGCAGTCCGCGTCCGAAATCGTCAGCGGCGGCAAGAGCTTGATGGTGTGGCTCGCATGGCCGGCGACTTGCGCGAGGAGCTTATGCTCCTTGAACAGCGGAATTGTGATCATTTGGCAGAAGAGGCCCGCATTCGCAGCCTCGAGCGCACGCCAGGACATCTTCAGGGCGAAAGATTTCGGCGCCCCGAATTCGATGCCGATCATGGCGCCTTTGCCGCGGACATCCTTGATCAACTCATAGCGGCTCATCATGGATCGGAACGAATGCATCAGGCGCTGGCCCTGGTGGGCTGCATTCTCGATCAGATGGTCTTCTTCAAGCACGTCGAGCGTCGCCAGCGCCGCGGCCATCGCCATGTCATTTTTGGCAAAGGTCGATCCATGCACCACAGCGCGATCCATGCGGTTGAAAAGCCTGTCGAAAATCCATTTCCGGGTGAGGACGGCGCCGGTGGGAATATGTCCGCCGGAAAGGGCCTTGGCCACCAGAACCACATCCGGCTCCACGCCCCAATGCTCGATCGCAAGGAACTTGCCCGTGCGCCCAAGCCCGGTTTGGATCTCATCGGCCACGAACAGCGTGCCATACTTCCGGCACAGCTCCTGAACGCCCTTCAGATAGCCTTCATCGGGCATGTTGACGCCTTTGCCCTGGATTGGCTCGACGAAAAAGCCTGCAATTGCTTTCGTTCTAAGCGCGTCTTCGACGGCCGCCAGATCGTTGAAAGGTATCTTGACGCAGCCCTCGAGAAAGCCCTCGAAGCCTTTGCGAAAAATCGTGTCGCCGTTGAGCGAGAGAGCGCCATAGGAAAGGCCATGGAATGCGTGGCCGCAATAGGCGAGGCCTGCGCGCCCGGTCGCTGCACGAACGAACTTGATAGCGGCCTCGACGCATTCGGTTCCGGAATTGGCAAATAATGCCTTTTCAAGGTGCGGCACGCGCGCAAGGAGGCGGCCGGCCAGCACGCCTGCCAGCGGCGAAACATCCATCTGTACAAGGTTGGGAAGTTCGCTGTCGAGAATTTGGCGGAGCGCGGCGTGCACCTTGGGATTATTGCGTCCGACCGCGAAGACCCCCCACCCGCTCAGGAGGTCAAGATATTTGGCGCCCTCGCGATCCCACAAATATTGTCCTTGACCGCGCACGAAGCCGACATCATAGCCGATCGTCCTCAGCACTCGAACCATCTGCTCGTTCATGTGCTGCGTATGCAGGGCATACCGTTCCGCCTCATGGTCGGCGAATAGGGATTGGATATCGACGCTCATGCCTTAGACCCCCGAATGCCAGCCTCGGAACCGATCAAGCTTATGCATGATTCTGAAATAATCCTTGAAAATGTCATCTCACAGGAAGCCAATGGCGCCGATTCGACCAAAGACCTAACAAAACCCACATTGGAGTAACATTACGCTGGCGGAACAAACCGGAGTGCAGAATGGTGAAAAGGTTTATAACCGCAGCCACGTTGAGCTTATGCTCAATCGGGGCGGCGTCTGCTCAATCCCCCGTGGGGGAATGGATGGTCCAGGACAAAACAGCCCATATCCGCATCGTGTCATGTGGAAATGCGCTGTGGGGCGTGATCAACTGGACGAAAGGTCCTCCCGGAAAAGACGAGAACAATCCGGATCCGGCCAAGCGTGAACGCTCGGTGATGGGAATGCCAATTCTCATCAATATGAAGCCCGCAGAGCGGCAATGGGAGGGCCAAGTCTATAACGCTCAAAATGGCGAGACTTATTCATCCTACATCAGCCTCAAGAGCCCCGACGTGTTGCGAATTGAAGGATGCGTTCTGGGCGGCCTGTTTTGCGGGGGCGAGGATTGGACCCGCGTCCCGCCCACTAAGGGCGCGCCTTCCGATCAGGCGGTATGCTCAGGCGTAGGCAAATAGGCGCGACCTTTGGCTTTCCCTTTCGTCTCTTCCTCCACTGGCTCTTCCACCTCACGCGGCGGCCCCATGAGAAGGGGCTGGAACAACACGGCGGCCGCCATGGTGCTTACGAGCGACAGGGCGAGCAGCTTGCCCATGCTCGATGTTCCGGGATGGTTCGAGAGCCACAGGCTGCCGAACGCCACGGCGGTTGTCATTCCACTGAAGAAAACGGCGCGCGTGAGCGGGGAAGCGAGAAGTCCGCTTTTCCCTTCCCGCCATGCCATGATGTAGTAGATCTTGAACGCCACGCCGACGCCCAAAAGAAGCGGCAGCGCAATGATGTTGGCGAAATTCAGCGGCATGTCGAAAATCACGCAGAGCTCGAGCGTGACGACGCAGGCGAGAAGAAGCGGGAAAAGGGTGAGCGCAACGTCGGAGGCGCGCTTCAACGTGATCCAGAGCAGGAGAGCAATCGAGACAAGCGCCAAGATTGCGGCCTGGATAAAAGCGTTAACGATCGTGTCGCCTGCCTTTTGAATGCCGATGGCCTCGCCGGTCGCATTGGGGGCCACCGCTGTCACGGCTTCGACGAAATGGCGCAAAACTGCGTTGTCCTCCGAATCTCCTTTAGGGGACACAGAGACCCGCACCTGGCCGTCGCGACCTTTCCAGCCAGCAACCAGATCGGCCGGCAACGAGTCGAGCGTGATTTTCTCGGGGTTAAGACCGAGCTTTAAATCGCTCAGCGTCATTTTGAGCGGGCTCACAAGCGCATCGGAGGCTCGCGCCCGTGCTTCGGGGCTCGCTTTCGCCAAATTCGCAAGCGCATTTGACAGTCTTTCGGCGGCCTGGACGCCCTTTGTTCCCAAGCTCCGCTTCATGACCACGCTCAAGAAATTGGAAGCGCCTTCAAGGCTGCTGACGATCTCCTGATCAGTTGGCGCAGGCAGCGCTTTGTCATCCTTGTGATTCAGCGTCTCGGTTAGCTCTGCGGCTGCCTGGCCTATGAGGGCAATTTTTTTGTCCTGGTCTTCAGGCACGAAGCTGCCCAGAGTCATGGCTCTCGACACTTCGGGAAGCGCGCCAAGTTTAGCTGCGAGCGCGTCCGCGTCTCCGACCGACGGCGTCAGCACCTCGATCGTGCGACCGGCTGTCTCGGGGTCTTTTTTCAGGTCAAGATAGGTTGCGACCGACTCCACATTCGGACTGCGCAGATTCATGGGATTGAAGTCGAAGTGGAGCCAATGAAGAAGCGGTAAGCCGGCGGAGACGACACAGAGCGTGCCGATAAGCACGCCCATGCGATGCCGTTCCAGAAAGCGGTCGACGGGAGCCAGAAAGGCATAGCCGAGCGGATGGGGTTCGGCCGGCGGATTGAGAAGGCGCAGCAGCGCAGGCAGCACTGTAATGCTGGTGAGGAAGGCGATAAGCATGCCCACACCCGCGATCAAGCCGAGTTCCGAAAGGCCTCTATAGGCCGTCGGCGTAAACGCCAGGAATCCGCATGCGGTTGCGAACGCCGCCAGCGCGAGACGGCCGCCAGTATGGTCCGCGGTCGCAACGAGAGCCGGGGCCAGTTCGTTTCGCTCGAAACGCTCGGCCCGGTAGCCGACGCTGAATTGCAGGCCAAAGTCCACGCCGATTCCGACGAAGAGCACGAAGAAGGCGACCGAAATGGGATTGAGAGCGCCGACCATGGCGAGACCCAGCGCGGCCGTCATCGCGAGCCCAATAAAGAGAGCCACAAAAACCGCGAAGATGATCCGCGCGGAACGAAGCGCCAGCCAAAGAATGATCAGAACCGACAGCAGTGTGAGCGCCGTATTCAGCCCCGCCCCTTCCTTAAGCGTTCCGAATTCCTGATCGGCAATCGGGACAGTTCCTGTCAGGCGGACGGTGACGCCTCGTTCCGAAAGGCCGAGGTCCGAAGCCGTCTTACGGATGGCGTCTGTAGCGTCCTGCCCAGGCTGCAGGGAGTTGTAGTCCAGGATTGGCTCAATCTCGAGGAATTGGCGGATCTCCCGGCGAGTGGAAGCCTGACCGCTGAGCGCCTCGCGCCAGCTGAACCAGGCCGGGCGGTTGTTTATCGAATTCTCGATGGCGGTTGAGAAGGCGTTGAACTGGGGAGCAAGGCTGTCAAGTGTGAGGCGCCGGCCCTGGACGCCCTTCAGCGTCAGAGTGATGGCGCCCATGACGCCGCGCAGGCTCGGATCCGCCGCCAGCGGCTCAAGGAGCGGGCGAGATTTCGTCAGCTGGCCGAGCGTTTCCTTCAGCTCGCTCTCGGACAGAAAGAGAAGGCCGTTTCTCCGAAAGAACGGGCCGCCCGAGGTTTGCCGGACGCTCTTAATGACCTCTTTTTCCTGTGCAAGCTGTTTGGTGAGCTTGTGCGCCGCGTCATCTGCGAGTTCCGGCGTCGGGCCGTCAACAACGGCGACGATTGTCGTTTCCGACGCTGGAAACGCCTTGAAAAAAGCGAGCTCTCTCTGCCGCCATGGCAAATCATCGGATATGAGCTTGCTGATATCGGTATTGATTTCGAACCGGCTAGCCACGTAGGACGCTGAGATAGCCGCGACGACCATCCCGACAACGATGACGGGCCATGGCCGCCCGGCGCAAAAGTGAACAGTCGAAATGATGAGCTTCTTTAGCATCGCTTACCGCTGAAGGATGAAAACGGTTCTTGCGTGAGTGCGAAGAACACCGTGCAGGTTATCGCCGGAGGCTGCGCCCGGCTGCAGAGTTGACCACTAAAATGAACGGCTCACATAAAGCAAAGCTCGAACCGCACTGGCATCATGAATCATTGAATACGCTGCCGGGATAGCAAGCTTCTGCAGCCTCCATCTCTGCTGTAAGGTACCCCAAAGATATTATTTCCAGCATCTGTTGCAAGTAAGGCACTCTTGTGGAACGCGGAGCAGCGGGAAGCAGCCATCTGAAAAGCGCGGAGCTTGCGTCAATTTCAATGCCCGGAACGCGAGCGGAAGCTTCTTTTTGTCGCGGCGACGGGCGGGTATCCGTCCACGCTTTAGGGTCCCGATAAGGGGCTGCACCCTTTCAATGCGTCTGAAGCCACTCCATCAGAATGCGAGTGACGAAAGCGGGCTGCTCAAGTGTCGAGAGATGGCCGCAATCCGGGACAATGGCGAGCCTTGCTCCCCCTATCCCTTCCGCCATCTCTTTTGCGAGTGCGGGCGGCGTAAGCTGATCGCCGTCCCCCACGACAATCAGCGCCGGACAGCAAATCGAGGATAAAGCGCCGAGCATGTCCGCTCTGCTCATGATGGCCGTTTGCTGGCGGATGTGGGCTTCGGGGCCAATAGCGAAAAACATCTCATCAACAAGCGACCGCAAACTTTCGTCTTCACGCCTGTCCGCATGAACGAGCAGCGGGAAAAGCATGCTCGGTATTTCCGCGAACCTTCCCGCTTTCACCATCTCGATCTGCGCCTTGCGGCGCGCGGTCTGCTCGGGCGTGTCCGCACGCGCCGTAGTATCGAGCAACGCCAGACTTAAGATACTTTCGGGAGCCTGCCGCATGATCTCAAGGGCCACATAGCCCCCCATGGATAAGCCGGCGAGCGCAAATCGGGGTGGCGCATAGGAGAGGATCTCCTGAGCAATTCCCGTCATCGAATCCTTGCGCGTTTGATTGGCGATCATCACGGGCCCGAATTGCCAGAAGGCCGGGATCTGCTTCTCATAAAGGCGGCTATCCGTCCCCAGACCAGGGATCAAGATTATCGGCAGAGTTTGCATTAGCTTATGGCTCAAAACTGATCGCAAATAGGATTTGACGAGGCGCGCCCGACGGAGTCAAGCAGCGCCTTCAATACCTGGGACATCGTTGGCCGCTCGACTAGACGAGCTCCAACTTAAAGCCGTGAGCCGATCACAGGGCAGAACGGTTTTCCGCTCGCGTTTGGGACAGGCCCGCATCCCCCTTCCTGTGAGAGCGAACCTCGAAGAAAAGAGCTTGTCCGATGACCGCCTTCACGGTTTCAGCGTTGAACGGCTTTGCGATGAGGAAGGTTGGTTCCGGTTTGGCGCCCGTCAACAGCATTTCGGGGTGGCCGGTTACAAAGATGACGGGCGCTTCGAGTTCGCCCAGGATCTCGTTGACAGCCTCGACGCCTGAACTTCCGTCGGCGAGTTGAATGTCGGACAAAATGAGGTCGGGCTTGCGGTCTTGGGCGAGCTTAAGCGCGTCCCGATGGGTCCGGGCGATGCCCGTCACCTCGTGACCGAGGCTTTGCACGAGTTCTTGCAGGTGAGCGGCCGTTAGCGGCTCGTCCTCGATGATGAGGATATCGGCCGGTTCGAGCTGGTTTGCGATTTCATGATCTGCGGTAGCGATCAGCGCGGCCACGTCTTCCAGATCGGTTTCCAATATTTTCGCGATGGCGCCGACGTCGAAGCCCTCGACAGACAACAGGAGGAACGCCTGCCTGGGCTTTGGCGTTAGGGTCTGCAAGCGCACCGTGTCGGAATTTTCGAATTTCAAGTTCGGGAACGCATTAGCGTCGACGGAATTCCAGATTTTTAGAAAGATTTGGTACAAAGCGACCTTCGGATCGATATCCAACGGAAATATCGACGGATTCTCCACGAGCGCCTCGAGAAGGGCCACGACGTAGGCATCGCCGCTCTCTTGCGAGCCGGACAGCGCACGCGCGAACCGGCGTAGCGAAGGAAGATGTGGAGCGATTGATTGCGAGACTGACATCATTGCTTACCCCAAATAATAGCCCAGGCGCAGTTGATCCCATTGCAACAAATAGGCTGAGGACGTGTTCCAGGGGAAGCGCGTTTTGTGAAAATATCCTCCATGTCCGGCGCTCCGGCGATCCCCAGACAATAAGGAAGCCCTTATGAACGAAAGAAATAAAGGCGAAGAGGAGAGGCGTGCGCCTGCCCAGCAGGCGCAGCAGCCCCAGCC
>JBAVVQ010000342.1:0-1788 GCA_049697375.1 Rhodomicrobium sp. | reverse complement strand
TATGATAACTTTACAACCTCTTTGCAAAACGACCCAATAAAGTTGGCCGGTCGTAAACGGGAAAGGGCAGGACAGCCATCGAATGATGAAAGGCTAAGGCCGCGTAGTCCCGCCGCCGCTCGCCGATAGCACGGTCTGCGCAAGGATGCGCCCCGCGTTCAGCGCCTGCGTCCGAAGCCGCCGCCAGTCGAAGCCGCGGTCGAGATCCTGCAGCGTTCGCACGAGCTGTGCGCGCTGCGCTTCCGGCATCAGCGCCGTGATCTCGGCCCAGATCGCATCGACATTATAGACGCCGGCCTTCGCATCGAGGCAGGCGGGGACGGCATCGTCGGCCGAGAAGCCGAGATCACTGCCCGCCGCGTCGATGGCCGCGCGGATGGAGGCGGCTTTCGGGTTCGCCTTATCGGCCAAATCGTATGGCGGCTTCCATTCCTGCATGGGGCGGAGCCGGTCCACATGGCTTAGCACCAGCAGCATGGGCGGACGGCGACGGTTGGGGCGCTTGGAAAAATACTCGCGAATGTCCTCAAGCGCACGGGCATCGAGTTCCCGGTCGGCGCGGAGTGCGCTCGCCACCCAGAGAATGAGGTCGGCCTGCGCCGCCTCTTCCACCAACCTTTCAAGCGGCTGTTCCAGGCTGTCGAGGCCGGGACTGTCGAGGATAAGGACCTGCGGCGCGCCCTCACGCCTGATTTCATAAGCGGTAAACTGGTTCGTCAGCGGGAGCGCATCGGAAGCCGCCCGGATCTCCTTCAAAAGCGCGTTGATAAGGCTGGACTTGCCCGCATTCACCTGCCCGCCGACGAGCAGGCGCAAGGGCTCGGCCTGCAGCTTTGGTGCCTTCCGGTCGCGCTCGGTCGCCTCGGTGATGTGCGCTTCCAGATCCTCATGCGCGACCCGCAAGCGCCCGCCATACAAATCGATGGCCGCGCGCCCGACTTCTTTCACGTAAGCGCGCGCGACCCGCTTCGCCAATTCCTCCCGGCCCCAGCGATACATTTGGTTGGAAAGGCGCTCACGAAGCTCCTGCGTCACGGCCGTGGCCGGGTTGAGCATGCGGATGATGCGCCAGATGTCGTAGCCCTTCTGCGCGACGTCGATGGCGCCGCGCCACTGATAAATCTGGAGGATCTGCCCAATCGTCAGCTTGTCGCCGAGCGGGACATTCTCGATGACCATTGGCTTGAGGCGCCGGCTCACCTGCTCGACCATCGTCAGCGCTTCAGGCATGGTGAATTGCCAGACAGGCCCCTTGACCTCGGGATGAAGGCTCTTCGCGACAGCCTCGATAGTTTGCTTGCCGAGCCCGAGAAAAGCCGGCCAGCTTGAAAAATGGCTCAGGTCCACGGTATCGGCCACGGCGATAACCGCTTTCCAGGCTTCGTTCTCGCGCGGCGTCCAGGTGGCGGCGGCGGCGTCCTCGGGGGGCTCTGCGTGCGCCGCCTTCCCAGACGAAAGATCAAGTTTCTTGAAGAGGTAGAGCTGAAAAAGAAAGGCTGCGATGACGAAAAGGCATTCGCCGATGACCCAATAGAACGCATAGCCGTGCTGCCACATCCAGATGCCGCCGAAAGGCACGAGCGTCAACGAAGGCAGGACGATGCAGATCGCCGCGATCAAGAGCCGGAGCCAGAAGGTGGTGTCGCGCTGCTTGCTCATGGGGCTGTGCCTTGTTCGGCCTTGCGGAAGCGGAAAGCCTGCCCGAGCGCTTCGGCATACGCCTTCGAAACGCCTTTCGGATCGCTCCCGCCCGCCCGATGAATCGCCAGGAAATAGCAGGCCGCCTTG
>JBAVVQ010000341.1:0-2853 GCA_049697375.1 Rhodomicrobium sp. | reverse complement strand
GAGGCGCGCAGGCGCTTCCATTCAGCAAAGGACTTCGCGGCTGGATCGCTAATCTTCCTGATCGCGGCCCGTGCGGAGGCGTCATCTCCTCTGGAAACGCTTGAGATGACGTCTTTGATCGCAGCCGCATCGGCATCACTGATCCTGAAGGATAGAAGGGGCTGAAGAGCCGCCGTCATCTCTTCGGCGGAGAACGTCTTCGGAAACGTCAAGTTCACCGCCGGAACGAGGACTGGCTCGACCGGCGCGGCCTCCTTGCCCGGCTCGCCTGCGTTTGGAACAGGCGGTTGGCCGTCCTTCGCCTCCACGGGCTGCTTTGCTTCCGGAGGCGGGGCGCTTCCGGCTGAAGCCTGTGCGCTTGACTTAGCCGGTGGAGTGAGACTCGCGTCGGGCGACTTGACAGCAGCGCCCAGGCTATGCTTTTGCGTGGGGTGGTTTGTGGCTGCCGAAACCTTGACCGGGTCTGCTTGCACGTCAGCTGTGGCATAGGTTAACGGCCCTCGATGCGCTGGCGCCAAATAAGGCGCTGAGAGGACGACAAGAAAGCCTATTGCGGTTCCGATCAGGATCGCCTTCAAAAAGCTGAAAGGATTGTGCGGAGGGTTTGCGTCTGCGTCAGGCGTGGGCATGTGCTGGCGGCCTAAAAATTACGTTGGCAGCTTGGCATATCAAACCTATGCTCTTGCCCCACGATTGGAACTGAAAAAGCTGTAATGCATACAACCACCCCTATTAATAGCCGCCATAATCCGGCAATAGAATGACAAACTTGAGTTAACTGCCGCTGTTTCCGAGTGGAAAGATGCACAGAGTTAATCTCGGGTCCCTCTTTTCCGGATAGGATCGACCCGAAGATGAGAAAGGCCAGAAATGTTCAAGGGTTCTTTTACGGCGCTCGTAACCCCTTTTGACGGTGACAACGTTGATTACGATGCCTTTACTCGGCTCGTGGAGTTTCAAATCCAGTCCGGCACACACGGGCTTGTTCCCTGCGGCACGACAGGGGAGTCGCCGACGCTCAGCCATGAGGAGCATGCGCGCGTCGTGGAGGCATGCATCTCGGCGGCAAAAGGGCGCGTTCCAGTTATAGCGGGCACCGGTTCGAATAGCACCAAGGAGGCGATCGAACTTGCCCGCCACGCTGAGAAGGCGGGAGCCACCGCAGTTCTCATCGTGACGCCCTATTATAACAAGCCGACACAGGAAGGGCTCTATCAGCATTTCAAGGCGATCAACGATGCGATTGGCATCCCGATCATCATCTACAACATCCCTTCGCGAAGCGTCGTCGATATGTCAGTTGCCACAATGGCGCGGCTCTTCGAGCTCCGGAATATAACAGGCGTAAAGGACGCAACCGCCTCGCCGGTGCGTGTAAGCCAGCAGCGCCTGACTCTCGGCGAAGAGTTCAACCAGCTTTCGGGCGAAGATGCCACCGCGCTTGCCTTCATGGCTCACGGAGGGCATGGGTGCATTTCGGTGACTTCGAACGCCGCCCCGAAGCTTTGCTCTGAGTTCCAGACTGCTTGTCTCGCGGGCGACCACCGCAAAGCGCTCGCGTTGCATGACCGGCTCATGCCCCTGCACGAGGCGCTCTTCGTCGAAACCAACCCCGGCCCCGTGAAATATGCTGTGTCGCGACTCGGGCTTTGCAAGCCCGACACGCGCCTTCCACTTGCGCAGATCTCCGATCAGACCAAGGTGCTCGTCGATCTGGCGCTCGAAAAGGCCGGCCTGCTTAAGCGGCGAGCGGCATAAGCGAAATGGCGGCTCCCTCCACAACATCGGTGCGAAAGGTTGTCGCGGAAAACAGGAAGGCGCGCTTCTCGTACTTTATCGAGGACACTTTCGAGGCCGGGATCGCGCTCGGCGGCTCGGAGGTGAAATCGCTGCGGCAGGGAAAGGCGAACATCGCCGAATCCTATGCCAGCGAGCAGAACGGCGAGATCTTTCTAATCAACGCTTATATCCCCGAATATCTTCAGGCGAATCGCCTGAACCATGAGACGCGCCGCCCGAGAAAGCTGCTCCTCCATAAGCGCGAAGCGAGCAAGCTTATTGGCGCCATCCAGCGCGAAGGCATGACGCTCGTTCCGCTGCGGATCTATTTCAACGACCGAGGACGCGCAAAGCTGGAGCTAGCGCTCGCGCGCGGCAAGAAACTGCATGATAAGCGCGAAACGGAGAAGAGCCGCGATTGGGAGCGCCAGAAAGGCCGACTGCTGCGTGAGCGAGGCTGAATCGCTGGCTAGGCCCTCCTTCTGATGCACGAGTGCCTCCGGATTCAGCGATAGCCTAATACCCAAGGCTCAGTTCAATCGCATTCAGTCACTCTGCCCGGTGAATGCATCCGGTTTCCGGTCTCTGATTCACATCATACTGAAGTGAATGGCTATTCGTGCTGTTAGTAGCCCGTTGCAATCGCGGGGGATGAAATGTCCGCCCCTGCGCAACGCCAGCAGCAGCCTGCCTCACGACCTTTCTCCAAGCCGGGATCATAGACAGAGCATTAGGAAATGAAAACGCGGTCAAAGCCATGGACGGCAAAGAGGCGCACCGGATCGAAGGCAGTGGCGTCTCCTTTGCGGAGGACGATGCGGGCCGCCAGATTAAACCGCGCAAGAGAAGCCCGCGCCGACCGCAGCATGGCTTCCGAGACATCCAGCCCGTAGAACCGGGACTCCCGATATAGCTACATCGAACTCCTATGCGGGTTTGCGGAGAAGCTTCTGCAGCACATCATTACGCGATTGCAATCAGGGGTTCCGCCTGACGCTCCCAAATCGATGATATCGGCAGACGTTTCTTCAAGTCCTCTGTCTCGCCGGCCAACGAACCTCTCTTGTCCAACCC
>JBAVVQ010000340.1:0-3912 GCA_049697375.1 Rhodomicrobium sp. | reverse complement strand
TGATTCTAGTGTGGCTTATGTCTCGCAATTGCCTATGAGAGCTTGCCGCGAAGTTAGTAGGCAATTGCGAGACGCCACACTGGACTGTCTGATCCGCAGGCGCAGGAAGAGCCTTAGTCTTCCTCGGACTCGGATGGAATATCAATCAGCGCACGGAGCGCCGTCCGCGCCCGCGAAAGCCGCGACTTCACCGTGCCCACGGAAATGTTGAGGATCGTCGCCGCCTCCTCATAGCGGAGCCCTTCAACGGCGATCAGCATCAGGACCTCACGGTGATCTTCCGTAAGCTGATGAAAGGCCTCCTGGACCTCCGTCAGCACAAGGTGATTATGCTGCTGGGCTGGCGCGGCAAGGGGCGCATCTCTTTCCAAGCCGCTTCGATACGCCATGTCATGCTGGGCGCGGCGCTTGTCGTTCCGAAAGACGTTCTTGAGAATGACGAAGAGCCAGGCCCGTAAATTTGTCCCAGGTTGCCAGGAGTCGATATTGGCGATCGCCCGCGCGAGGCATTCCTGGACGAGGTCATCCGAATAATCCGCGTCGCGAGTCATGTAGCGCGCAAAGCGTCTCAAGCGCGGGATTTCCGCCTTCATAGCGGAGATGGTTTCGCGATGGTTTGGCGGCGTCAACTTTGCACGTCCCTGTCCCCTGCAGGATATAGAGAGACAATTACAAGAAAAAAAGGACGGCGCCTAATCCGATCGGCCAATCGCGCGCCATAAGTCATTAGATACTCATGCGCCGCAAAACGCTCCTGGCTTCAGGAACCTCGGCCATGAGCCTTGTGTTGGACAACGGTGAAACGAACAACGCCGCCTTAGCGGCTATTCCCGGAGGAAAGATATGGACGACGCCTCGCCTCGCAGGTTGGACGAAGAGCCGGCCGTAGCCAGCGAAGGTCGCGGCGACCAACCCGGCCTGCGGCCTTCGGACTTGCCGGACCCCAGCGATTTACCGGAGCTACGCATATACAGCCGGTCCTCGATTTTCTTTTGGTGGCCGGTTTGGCTGACAGGCTACATTCTGGCGGCGATCACTTATTTTTGGGGAGAAAGGCTTTCCGTATCGAACGGAACGAAAATTCTCGTCCACCCCGATACCGGCCTCGGGATCACTTTCATTGTGGTTTTAAGTCTCATCATGATGTTCACGAATGTGAGACTGCGCGGCATTTATTCGGTTGTGGGGTTGCTCGTCATTGCATTCGTGACCGTTTTGTTCGCCTGGCTTGGCTGGTGGAACGGCATTTTCCGGCTCATTCCCGAGCTCACCGTTTACATGAACCTCGGCTTCTACCTCACGTTCTCAACGCTTCTGCTCGTCATTTGGGCTTTAAGGTTCTTTTTCTTCGATCGCCTTGTGTTCTGGCGGGTCAGGCCCGGGCAGCTTACCGAAGAACACATGATCGGCGGCGGTGAGCAGAGCTACGATACAAGGGGAATGCTGTTCGAGCAGCGAGCTAACGATTTCTTCCGGCATACCGTGGGCATCGGCTCCGCCGATCTGCTTTTGATAACGACAGGCGCGAAGAAACAGGAAATCGACATCCCCAACGTTCTTTTCGCCAACCGCAAAATTCGCACCATGCAGCGGCTGATCGCCATCAAACCCGAGGAAGCCTTGGCGAAGACACAAGTCTAGACTTAGACGAGCAGGCTGCTGAAAAAGCATGAAATCTTGGCTTCATCCTTCGACAGGCTCAGGATGAGGGCACGTGTTTTCAATGGCTTAGCCCTCATGGTGAGCTTGTCGCGGTTCGTCGGGCTCACCGTGAGGCCATGGGGAACATCGTTTTTCAGCATCTTAGGGAACAAGACGCGCGTTTGGCTTCACAACTCATGAATGTGACGCCAATTTTCCGCTGGGTCCTGCCGCTAGGCGAGACCGAGGCGCTGAGGTGGCCGATTCCAGAACACGAGGCTCCAGACGCCTGCCTCTTGCCGAAGCGCGCAGCAACTTCCCGTAGCGACTTTCAGCTCCTTATTTTCCGCCAATGCCTCGAAGGCGCCTGGAACGAGTCTCAGAAAAAACCGCAGGATGCCGTTGCTCGACACAAGCAGAGCGACATCTTTATTTTCGAGGGACGTTGCGAGGCTTTGCGCCAGCTGCGCCACGTTCGCGGCTATTCTCTCTTGAGGCGGCGACCAGCCTGGCGAAACTGGCCAGGCGCCGCTCTTATCCCAGGCTTTCAACTCATCGGCGCCACTCAGCGCGTCGATTTCTTCCTTGGACTTCGCTTCCCAAAGACCGTAATCAATCTCGCGCAAGCGGCCGTCGATCTCCACCGGCTGGGTGAAACTTAACGCGCGCGCCGCTATCCCGGCATGTTCGCGGGTGCGCTGGAGCGGCCCAGATACGATGCGCTTGATGACCGATTTCATGGGCTGGAGCCCCTCTCCCAGCGCCGCCGCTTGTTCCCTGCCCTTGGCCGTCAGCGGCAGATCTGTTCGCGCCCCGACCCAGACAACCTTGTCGCTTGGCCCGAATGTGTTGCCGTGGCGCGCGAGCAAAAGCAGCATCAGGCGTCGCCGCCTCTCTGCGCGTCGAGAAGTTCGCCCTCGCGTTCTATGATAGCTTCGGCGATCGCCGCGTCCCCCGGCGCGTCGATGGACCAATGGGTCCGGCCGCGATAATCGACGGTCGCCACGCGAACCACCATGCCATGCTCCAGCGCGCGAAGCTGTTCCAGGCCCTCAGTGAGTTCGAGCGGAGAAGGCTTCAGCGCCACATAGCGCGCGAGCGCCTCCTTGCGGTAGCCGTAAAGCCCGATATGGCGATAGATGTGCGCGTGCCCCGCATTGCGGATGTGCGGGAGGATCGCCTTCGAGAAGTAGAGCGCATTCTTGTTCACATCGAAGACGACCGTCGTTCCGCTGCCGGGCCGCGCCTTCTTCTGCTCCACGAACTCATCGAGCGCCGCTCCTTCCAGCCGGACGGCGGGCGTCACCAGTTCCGCAGTCCTGTCAATCGTCATCTCGTCGACCATCGCCTCCAGCACCCAGGGCGGCGTCAAAAGCGCGTCCCCCTGCAGGTTCAGGGTGATGTCCTCGGAGATCGCCACGCGCTCCATGGTGTCGTAAACCCGCTCGGTGCCGTTGGTGCAGGCGGGGGATGTCATGACGGCTTCCGCATCGAAGGAGCGAGCATGCGCGAGAATGCGCTCGTCATCGGTCGCGATCACGACGCGGGACGCTTGCCGCACATTTTTTGCGATGCGCCAAACCCTCTCCAGCATGGTAACGCCGGAAACAACACAAAGCGGCTTGCCTGGGAAACGCGACGAAGCATATCGCGCCGGGATCACGATTGCGGCGGTCATGGGAACTCTCTACTTTGCCCGAAAAGTTTTCGTCTGCCTTGCCACCATGCCAAGCGCAACCCCATCCGGCAAGACTTTCATCAGGGCTGCGACTTGTTTGCTGCGCCGGCCTGTGACGACGATGGGGCGGCCGCGCATGACGCCGTCATAGCCTGCGGCGGCTACCTCTTCGGCCGAACTCCACCAATGCTTCCCGTATCGGGACATCTTCGCCCGCGTGCCCAAGACATCGTGGAACTCGGTATAGGTGAATCCGGGACACAGCGCGGTTGTCAGCACATTCGCTTCGCGGTTTTCGAGGAGAAGCGACTGCGAGAATTTGATAAGGAACGCTTTCGCTGCACCATAAAGTGTGTGTCCGCCCGAGCCAGGAAGCAGCCCCGCGAGCGAGGCGACGTTGATGATGCGGCCAAAACGGCGCTGCGCCATTGGCGTCAGCAGCACATGCGCAAGCTCGCACGGCGCGGTCACCATGACGCGCAGGAAGGCCTCCTGATCTTCCCATCGCGTGCGGGCATAATAGCCGGGCACGGCATATCCCGCGTCGTTGACGAGGCCGTCGATGGTCAGCCTCTGATGACTTATGGCTTCGA
>JBAVVQ010000339.1:0-1679 GCA_049697375.1 Rhodomicrobium sp. | reverse complement strand
CAGACCCGCCGACCGCTTCTCCGAAACCCTCGCTCGGCAAATTGGCGCAATCTGCCAGAAGCTAATGCTCCCGCAAAACCGCCAGCTATGAGATCCGAAAGCAGTCCTCGCCGCTTTAGCATATTTTGAGACCCGCCTCTTCCGCTGTCGGCCTGCTGCCGAGATCCAAGCATCGATTTGGATAGCCGGTCCGCAGGAGGGGGGCACAGCCACTCGTGGTGCTCGTGTTCGTGTTTTGGCCGTGAGCCGTTCTGCATGTTACTTTGCCAGGCAGGAGGCCATACGGATGCAGGATAAAGCCGAGACCCCGATATGGATGAGAGGCAATTACGAACCGGTACGGGAGGAGGCGACTGCGTTCGATTTGCCCGTGGAAGGGAGCATCCCGCCAGAGCTTTGCGGCCTTTATGCCCGAAACGGCGCCAACCCTCGCGAGGGCGAAACGGCTCACTGGTTTCTCGGCGACGGCATGGTTCACGGCGTCTCGATCAGGAACGGCAAGGCTGAATGGTATCGCAACCGATGGGTCCGGACGCCCTGTTTCTACGGTCAGAAGCTCACGCCGGAGACAGCGCTGGATATCCGGTGCAGCGTCGCAAACACGACCGTCATCAGCCATGCCAAGCGCATCCTGACGCTCGCCGAGAACGCGCTGCCCATGGAAATCAACCGCGAGCTCGATACGGTTGGATTCCATGATTTCGGCGGCGCTCTGAAAACGCCGTTTACGGCGCACCCCAAGATTTGCCCGCTGACAGGAGAGCTGCATTTCTTCGGCTACAGGGTCGTGCCGCCTTTCCTCACCTATCACGTCGCCGACGCCGAGGGCATCCTTCTGCGCAGCCTCGAGGTCCCGGTCCAAGGCCCGACCATGATGCATGATTTTGCGCTGACTTCAGGCCATGTCATTTTCATGGAGCTGCCGGTTGTCTTCGACATCCAGCGCGCGCTCAACGCGAGCATCCCCTTCACCTGGAGCGACACCTATGGGGCGCGGCTTGGCATCCTGCCCCGTGGCGCGGCCATCGAAGAGCTGCGCTGGGTGGAGGTTGAGTCTTGCTACGTCTATCATGTAGCGAACGCTTTCGAGACGGCCGACGGAACGATAACCATCGAGGTGGCGCGGTATCAGTCTGCATGGCGTCCTGACGGCAAGAGGAGCGGCGCGCGCCTCACTCGATGGCGCATTCCGCCGGGGACAAGCAAAGCCGAGGAAGCGCAACTCGACCATCAGAAGATCGAGTTCCCGCGCATCGACGATCGCAACACCGGAAGGCCTCACACGATCGTCTACGCGCTCGCAAACAATCGCGATCTCGAAAGCGGTTCCTTTGGCGGTCTCCTACGCTACGATCTGAAAAGCGGGGAGAGCCAATACCACGATTTTGGGGAATGCCGGACGCCAAGCGAGTTTGCCATGGCGCCGGCTCCGGGGGCCGGCGAGGACGAAGGCTGGCTCATCGGTTTTGTTTACGACCGCGCGCGTGACGCCAGCGATCTGATGATTTTTGACGCGCAGCGCGTCAGCGCCGGGCCTGTTGCTCGCATTCAACTTCCAAGGCGCGTCCCTCAAGGTTTCCACGGTGCCTGGATTCCAGAGGCAACACTGTAAGCTTTCGGGCTTTCCAGTATCGCAACGTCGCATCTGGCTAGCGACTGTTGAGAACGGTGTGCATGAG
>JBAVVQ010000338.1:0-2212 GCA_049697375.1 Rhodomicrobium sp. | reverse complement strand
CACTTAGAGTGCGTCCGGAAAAGTGTGAAGCGGTTTTCCGATAGGACGCACCATAAAACAAAGAGCCAGAGCGCGCTTTTGATTCCATCAAAAGCGGATACGCTTTAGGAACAACTGTCGTCCGATTTTGGTTGCGAGGAAAAAGTGTAACTGAATTTGGTTGAAGCCCGCTGGAACCCATGAGCCGTCAAGCGCCTTATTTACCTCATGGAGAGAGCGCGTTTCCTTCGGCTTGGCGTGATCGTCCTGGCCGTTTTTTGCGGCTCGGGGCGCGTCCTCGCCGAGTGGATGCAGACCACGGATTGGGAAACTTATCGAAGCGAACGCTTCGGCTACAGCCTTCTTTTTCCTGGCGGCATGCTTGAACAGCGCGCCGAAACGCCGGATGGCCGTGGCATCGAACTCAGGTCAAAAGACGGAGTTGTGAGGCTCAAGGTTCTGGCCGCCGACAATTCCGACAATATCAGTATCGGGGAGTATCGCGCGGCCATTTTGCGAGAGTTTTCCGCGAGTAATGAGCTCAAATATGGGCCTATGGGCCAAAGTTGGTTTGTGCTATCGGGCGCTCGCGGCGACAGCATTTATTACCAGAAGGTGCTGTTCGCTTGCGGCGGCCGCATCATCAACGCTTTCGCATTGACCTATCCCGAGCAGCAAAAGCGCGAATTTGATTCCGTCGTAACGACGATCGAGAAAAATTTTCGCCCCACAGCCGGGCCGGACTGCTACCGCTGA
The DNA here is from genome assembly GCA_049697375.1 of Rhodomicrobium sp. Taxonomy (GTDB): domain Bacteria; phylum Pseudomonadota; class Alphaproteobacteria; order Rhizobiales; family Rhodomicrobiaceae; genus Rhodomicrobium. The sequence goes on along the minus strand of JBAVVQ010000338.1, from coordinate 1,477 downwards.
AAAAGCCCGATGGTCATAAGCGAGTGTGGCTTATGTCTCACAATTGCCTGTAAGCGCTTGACGCAGGTGTAGGCAATTGCGGGACGCCACACTAAAGTGTCGTGGATGACGCCCTTTTCCCCCCTTCGCGATCCCGAGGCCACGCCGTTGGCCAGAAAACTCGCCGCGCGTCTCGCGGCCGATGGGCCGGTTTCCGTTCACGATTACATGGAGGCGTGCCTCACCGATTCCGAATACGGTTATTACCGGACGAAAGCCGCCATTGGGCAGGGTGGAGACTTCATCACTGCGCCCGAAATATCGCAGGTTTTCGGGGAATTCATCGGCCTGTGGGCGGGCGAGGTTTGGCGCCAGATGGGAGAACCCGCTTCTGTCCGGCTGGTCGAGCTTGGGCCCGGGCGCGGAACGCTGATGGCCGACGCTCTCCGCGCGCTCAAGGTGCTGCCCCGCTTTCTGGCTGGCGCGACGGTCCACCTCATTGAAACCTCGAAGGCGCTGCAAGGAGAACAAAGAGCCGCCCTTGCTCACGCGCCGATTCCTGTTTTCTGGCCTGAAGATCCGAAAGACGTCCCAGACGGCCCCGCTATTATCATCGCTAACGAGTTCTTCGACTGCTTGCCCGTGCAGCAGTTCGTCTTTGACGCCGCCACTGGTGGCTGGCGTGAGCGCATGGTGGGATTGGAGGGCGAGGCTTTCCGGTTCACGGCCGGACCCATCGTGGAGCCTCCTCAGGGCCTCGACCTTGCATCCGCGACCGAGATCGAGGATGGCGCAATCCTTGAGCATCGCCCAGCGGTTGGCGGCATCATCGGAGCATTCGCCGCGCGCTCGCCCTTAGCCGCCCTCATTATAGATTACGGCTATTCCCGGCGCTCTCTCGGCGACACGGTGCAAGCCGTCAGAGGACATTGCTTCACCGGCCTTTTCGACGCGCCGGGCGAAAGCGATATTACTGCGCATGTGGACTTTCTTCGCCTGAAACAGGCGGCGGCGGACGCGAACATGAACTGCTTCGGTCCGATGCCGATGGGCGAATGGTTGTTGCGGCTGGGCCTTGAGGCGCGGATGGGGCAGCTTTTGCGCCGCGCTTCGGAAGAGGAAGCCCGCGAGATGAGAAGCCGCGTCACCCGGCTTGTCGATCCCTCCCAGATGGGGGCGCTGTTCAAGGTTCTTGCCTTGACCAATGGCGCTTTAGCGGTCCCGCCCCCATTTTGAGAACGGTTCAGCTTAAGAAGATAAAGACAGATGGCGGATGGAACGAAGCTTCACGGCTCTGATGAAAATGCCCCGGCGATCGTAAAGGCGGCAAGCCTTGAGACCGGCCGGGTCGCGCACGGCTTCTTTCTTCGCACCGGCGGCGTATCTGAAGGGATCTATGCGTCCCTTAATTGCGGGCGAGGGTCGGGCGATGCGCGCGAGCGGGTGGAAGAAAACAGGAGCCGGGTTGCGAATGCCTTGGGAGTGCGCGAGGCCGCGC
>JBAVVQ010000337.1:0-2039 GCA_049697375.1 Rhodomicrobium sp. | reverse complement strand
TTGCGTGCCTCGCTCGCGCCATTCTTGGGGGTCTGGCTTGGGCCTCAATGCGGCTGACCAGCAGACTGCCTGATCATTTGGCATGTCCTCTTTACGGGCGCCGGTCAGGAAACTCCGGCTTATTTCGTTGGCCGTTCTGAATTCTCCAACGAGATAATTCAGCCGAGTCAGTTCCCGCCTGCACTCTTCGATCAATCGAGAGGTTTCAACGAGCACCGCCATGGCGCAAACTTTCATTGAATGGAAAAAGAGCCTTTACCCTGGAACACATGAAATGTCGATCCGTTCCAAAGCTTCAGTATGTGGATATGCTACTATTGGGAAAGCGCAGCATCCTCACCCTCGCTTCATAAATTATCGCTAACTTCTCCTTAGCCTCTCGAATTTCTTTTTTAAAATACGGGCTCTTTCCCACAATGATTCCCATTGCACAACAGCGAGCGCAGCACGAAGCTTGATCTCGTCGTATGTATTGTCGATCTCGCGCACTACCAAATCCTCAGTCATGAGCCTATATCTTACACATTCTTCCGCCTCATAGCTTGTTCCCGATCCAATTTTTGCTTTTGAATAGCGATCAAGGCTCAATTGGCAGTACACTACGACTATTATTTCCGCGAGCAGAGATCTTATTGACACAAGCGGGTTCGGCCTATGAGTAGGTAGTAAAATAAGCTATAAGGACCGCCGACATGGCAAAGGGAATGACGCCGGAAGGCGAGAAAAATTCTCCCAAACCTCAGGTTGAGATAAACTTTCCGACTGTCGGTATCGGCGCATCCGCTGGCGGCGTCACGGCGCTTCAACAATTTTTTCAGGAAATTCCGCCAGACACTGGCGCAGCGTTTGTGGTGATCGTGCACCTTGAGCCGAACTACACAAGCGAGCTTGCCGAAATTCTCGGAAGAAAAACCCAGATGCCGGTGCAGCAGGTGAACCGGAAGGTTCCGCTCGAACCGAACAAGATCTATGTCATCCCTCCGAACCGCAGGCTCCTTATAACAGACCACGAAATTGCAACTTTCTCGTTCGACGAACCAAGGGGGAAACGGTCGCCCATCGATCAATTCTTCCGCTCGCTTGCGGACCAGCACGGCGACGGCTTCGCCGTGGTTTTGACGGGCGCTGGCTCAGACGGGACGGTTGGCGCGAAGGCGATCAAGGAGGCGGGCGGAATTATTCTCGTGCAGGATCCGGCTGAGGCGGAATATTCGTCCATGCCGAGAAGCGCCATCGCGACGGGGGTTGCGGATGTCGTGGCGCCCATTCGGGAGCTTGCGCGCCACCTTGTCGAGCTTATCAAGGTCAAGGCGTATGTTCCGGCGGAGAACCTCGCGCCAAATGATGAGGAAGTTCTGAAGCGCATCCTCACTTATTTGCGCTCCCGCACCGGCCACGACTTTTTGCGGTACAAACGCTCGACCATATACCGGCGGCTTGTCCGGCGCATGCAAGTGCGAAAGGTGGATGTTCTCGGAGAGTATTTCGATCTCATCAAGCGCAAGCCCGAGGAGATTCAAAACCTTTTCCACGACCTCCTCATTTCGGTCACGACATTCTTTCGCGATCCAGCCGCCTTCGACGCCTTGGCTCAGGAGGTGATCCCAAGGCTCTACGATAACGATGGGACGGAAGGCCCGCTTCGCATCTGGGTTCCCGGATGCGCCAGCGGCGAGGAGGCCTATTCCATCGCCATGTTGTTCGCCGATGAGGCGGCGCGCCGGGACGCCCGCGCCGAAGTTCAGATTTTTGCCTCGGACCTCGATACGACGGCGCTCGCCATCGCAAGAGAGGGGCGGTATCCGCTTGCGGTCGAGGCCGACATCGGCGAGGAACGCCTGCGAAAATATTTCACCAGGGAGGCCGATCATTATCGCATCCGGCGCGAGATCCGGGACATGGTCATTTTCGCGACTCACAGCCTTCTCAAAGATCCGCCTTTTTCCAAGCTGCACCTCATATCCTGCCGTATTCTCCTGATTTTCCTGTAAAAAGAGCTGCAGCAGCAGGTTATCTCGACATTTAATTATGCCTTGAAG
>JBAVVQ010000336.1:0-1603 GCA_049697375.1 Rhodomicrobium sp. | reverse complement strand
CCGGGCAGGCCGCTCAGGCTCTTTGGCTTCCCTGCAGGACGATTGACGGCGGCAATCACCTCGATAGGGCTGCTTGGCACCGCGGCAGAAGCGGGCATGCTGCATTATCGCGGGGCCTATCACGACCCGTTCATGTTCGTTCCGGTGACGGTCCCGCCAGTGGCCGCAGCCTTGATGGGTGAACTTGCGCTCACCTCGCGCCCGCGAAATCGTTGGCTTTCGCTGTTTTGGCTGCGGCTGACGGCGGCTATCGGCTTGGTGGGGGCAGGTTTTCACGCTTACGGCGTTCACAGGAACATGGGCGGGTGGCGCAATTGGCGGCAGAACATCCTGGCCGGGCCTCCACTCCCGGCTCCTCCAAGTTTCTCCGGCTTGGCGCTTGCCGGGCTGGCGGCCCTGGCCCTCACAGAGGAGCACCCGGATGCGTAACCTCTATCCCGGCTATGACGTTCTTTCGAAACGCGATACTCAGTCCTGGAACGAGCAGACGCGGCGCGTCATCGATCAGCGTCTCGCGATTGATCCGGACTCACACGCATTCTTTTCGGACGCGGAATGGAAAACTCTTTGCGCGCTTTGCGATTGCATCGTCCCGCAGTCTCCGGGCAAGCCTCGGATACCTGTGCCTGCGATGGTCGATCGAAAGATGGTCGAAGACGTGAAAGATGGCTATCGCAACGCCAAGCTGCCCGTGATGAGGGAGGCTTGGCGGATTGGCTTGGCTGCCATCGACGCCGAGGCAAAAAGCAGCCACGGCCATTGCTTTCATGAGCTCGCCCGCGAGCAGCAGAATGATCTCATCGCAGCGATGCAGGCGGGCGGCCTTCACCACGCCACGTGGAGAGACATGCCCCCCAGGCTCTTCTTCACAAGCCGTGTCCTGGCGGATATCGTCAAGGAATACTACGCGCATCCTTACGCATGGAACGAGATCGGCTGGGGCGGCCCCGCCAGCCCGCGCGGCTATGTCAGGCTGAAGACCGATCGCCGGGATCCCTGGGAAGCGGCGGAAGCGAAGCCGGGACGAGAGGCGGAAGCCGAATGGGAGAATCGTCATGTGGGACGGTGAGCCGCGGATGAACCGGGCTGCGCCGGATGATCCGCGTCAGGAGCCCCGCGCGAAAAACGGGCGCGCGCCCGATCCTTACCGTTTGGGCGGGTGGATGCCGATGCGGGAATATCGCGATCAGGACGAGGTTGATTTCGCCATCGTCGGAACCGGCGCGGGCGGAGGAACCCTGTCAGCCAAGCTGGCGGAGGCCGGGTTCTCTGTCGTGGCGTTCGATGCGGGACCTTTCTGGCGGCCGCTGGAGGATTTCGCCTCCGACGAATCCGAACAGACAAAGCTTTATTGGACCGACGAGCGCATTGTCGACGGCGAGAACCCACTCCATCTGGGATCGAACAATTCGGGCAAATCGGTCGGCGGCTCGACAGTTCATTTCGCCATGGTCTCATTGCGCTTCCGGCCCGAATGGTTCAAAGCGCGCACCCTCCTTGGCTACGGCGCAGATTGGCCGCTCGACTGGCGGGAGATGTGGGATTACTACCGCGAGGTCGAACAGGCGCTGCACATTTCTGGGCCTGTCACATACCCCTGGGG
>JBAVVQ010000335.1:0-4488 GCA_049697375.1 Rhodomicrobium sp. | reverse complement strand
GCAGCGTCTTTGGGCGCGGACGTGATTCTGATGCTCCCGGATACGCAAGGGCGTCGGAAAATTGCGTCATCCTTCCCACCCGGCGACGTCATGGAAAAGGCTGACTGGGGCGCGGCCCAATGGTCGTTTGAACATGGCCGTTCCGCCGGACGCGGTTCGGACACCTTGCCGGGAGCCCTTCGCGTGTTCCTTCCGCTTCGAACAAGCCGCGGCGTGATCGGCGTGGTTGGCCTCGAAGCTGGGCGCCGCGCCGATATCATTCTGACCCCCGACGAACGGCGCCTTCTCGACGCGCTCATGGACCAGGCCGCAGTCGCGATCGAACGGGTCCGGCTCGCGAAGGAAATGGACGACGCGCGGGTGGCCGCCGAGGCCGAACGGCTTCGCGGCGCGCTCTTGACCTCTCTTTCTCATGATCTAAAGACGCCGTTGGCCTCCATCCTCGGCGCAGCCAACTCGCTTCGGGAATATGGCGAACGGTTCGACGCCAAAGCGCGCGCCGAGATGATCGGCACCATCGAGGAGGAGGCGAGCCGCATGGCGCGCTTCGTGGGAAACCTCCTCGATATGACCAAGCTCGAGTCAGGCGCTGTCGAGCTCAGGCGCCAGCCGACGGATCTGTCGGATGTTATCGGAACCGCGCTGCGCCGGACCGAGGGGCTGCTTGCTGATTTCAAGGTCAGCCTCGACGTCGAGCCGGACCTGCCGCTCCTGGAGCTGGACGACATGCTCATCGAGCAGGTGCTGGTCAATCTCCTGGACAACGCCGCAAAATATGCTCCGCCGTCGTCCACCATCACGATCATGGCCCGAGAGATGGGCGGCGTGGTCCGCCTTCAAATTACGGACGAGGGGTTGGGCATCCCCGAGGATCAGCTGTCATTGATCTTCGAGAAGTTCCATCGTGTGAAAAGCCGCGATCATCAACGGGCGGGCACCGGCCTCGGGCTCGCCATTTGCCGTGGCTTCGTCGAAGCGATGGGCGGCGCGATCACGGCCGCCAACAGGATCGATCGATCCGGCGCAGTATTCACGGTTGAACTGCCGGTCCCCGCAGCCTTCCAAACGAGCCGGACCCAGGTGCTGGCGTGACGCGCTGACAAACCGGCCCACAACGCGCAGCGCGGCTGGCGCGGCAGTGATCATTCATGTCCTTGCCATTGCGCCGGGCCGCTCGCGCGAAGCCCCTCACGCCTCGGACCCTTGCTTGCCATCGACTTTTTTTTCATGATCTTGCTGACCGGCGTCATCGCCGGTGGCCGCGCTTTTCCGCCTTGGCTCACCCCCAGGCCGATGGCGGAGCGCGTCGCGACCTACGCGGGACTTCTGCGTTGAAGAAGTTCTGGCATTTCGCATTGCGCCGCGTGCAGGCTCCCCGAGCGGTTCTTTCCGATCAAAACGCCGGCCGTATCGTCGCCCTCAACGCGCCGCTCGCAGCCGGGCATAAGCCTTTGCGATGAGCCGCTTCATCTGTAAGCGCTGTGAGAAATCAACCCTGAGTTCGGATATCGCGAGGTAAGCGTTCACAAGAAGAACAGCGGTGATGACAACGATCCCAAGGGTGGTCATGCCGATGCCGTCGCCTGCAGGACTTACTAACACTCATTAAGCTCAACATGCTTTGCACCGCATATGAATGCGAGCAGGGGGCGCACCGTTTTTTTAGCGCCACCGCATACCTCAGGACGCGAGATTACGCGCGTTATTCTTCGACGGCTTGTACGCCGGGAAAACCGCCATTTTGGCTCTTGGACGGTGGCTCGGTGCGCTCATCAAAAATCGAGGTCCCGGAAACTGCCGATTGCAGATAGCCTGCTATTTCCCGGCCAACAACGGACATCCCCCTTCGCTGATGGGACGGAAGGCCTGTTCTGCCAGCGTTGTGGAGATTAGCTTGTAATAGTCCCACGGCCCTTTTGACTCTTCAGGTTTCTTGACCTCGAAGAGATACGAGTCGTGGATAACCCGGCCGTCCGCGCGCACGATGCTCTTGCCGAACAGCGGATCTTCGGCTGGCGTGTCTTTCATTTTCGTGATGACTTTCAAAGCGTCCTTCGCGCTTCCGACAGCGCTTACCGCCCTCAAATAATGAAGAACGCCCGAATATGCGCCGGCTTGAACCATGGTCGGACGGCGTCCCGTAGTCTTAAAAAAGCGGTCAGACCAAGCGCGCGTGCCGTTATTCAGATCCCAGTAAAAGGGCGAAGTCAAAACCAAGCCTTGCGCGGTCTTCAAACCCAGCGAGTGAATATCGGATATAAATATGAGCAATCCAGCAAGCTTCTGCCCGCCTTGAACAATCCCGAATTCGGAGGCTTGCTTAATCGCATTGATGCTGTCCCCGCCGGTGTTGGCTAAGCCAATCACCTTGGCGCCAGACGATTGTGCTTTTAGGAGGTACGACGAGAAATCCTGTGTGCCGAGCGGATGCTTAACCTCACCCAGAACCTGTCCGCCCTCGGCCTTCACGACACTTGCGGTGTCCCGTTCGAGAGAAGCGCCGAAGGCATAGTCGGCCGTGATGAAAAACCAAGTCGTGCCGCCCGCTTTCACGGTTGCTGAGCCAGTGCCGTGCGCGAGCTCCCATGTATCGTAGGTCCAGGAGATCGTATTGGGGGAACATTTCGAACCCGTCAAATCTGAGGTCGCTTAGCCGGTGTCGATCAGAACCTTGTTCTTTTCCTTGGTAATCTCTGATATGACCAGGGCAATTCCCGAGTTCCCAATGCCGAATATGGCGTCGACGCCGTCCCGATCGTACCAACGCCGAACGATGTTCACTGCCACGTCAGGTTTATTCTGGTGGTCGGCCCAGACAACCTCGCCCCGAACTGCTTTTCCGGCGTAGAAATCTTCAACCGCCATCTTGGCGGCAGCAACGGCGCCCGGGCCTCCGATGTCGGCATAAAGGCCCGAGAAGTCGTAAAGAACGCCGACCTTCACTGCAGTCTCGGCATCTGATGGAAGTATGGAGATAAGAAAAAGCGCCGCTGAGATAATCAAGCCCTCAATGCGCATTTTATCCTCCCATTTGTTTATCGCATGAGCATAAGCATTTAACTTCCGCACGACCAAACCGGTTCCCTCACTCCCCCGCCACAACCAGCCGCTTGAACCGCGGCTTCGAATTATCCCTGCGTGCGGTCATCGGAGATGGTAATGCGGAACCCGCTGCTCCGGCGTGTCGATAACCGAGAGCATCGAGCCGGCTCCAGGCGCTCGTGTAATTGGTGCGGAACTGCCTGGTTACACGGTTTGGCCCCCCGTGACGAAACGGATCTTGCAGCTTGCCAAGAGCCGCGTCATCCTTAAAGCCCTAATCATCGTTCGCGGGTAGCTGGTAACGGAGGCCGGCGCTCGCTTGGACGACCCTAGACCCTGGCCGGGTTGTGATCATTTTATTGAAGTGCTCCATTAAGCTGCGGCAATGGATAGCCCGCTGTTGGAGCCGGATACCTTTCTGGCGGGAGGAGACCTATGAAACTCGCCGCAGCCGAGCCTGCGCCGACCTGCAGGGACAGAATCCTGGCCTTTGGCGCGGAGCGGTTTTTCAACCGGGAGTTGTCCTGGCTCGAATTCAACAAGCGCGTGCTTGAAGAATCCCGGAACAGGCGGAACCCCCTTTTGGAGTGCGTGCGCTTTCTGGCGATATCGGGCTCGAACCTCGACGAATTTTACCGCGTGCGCGTCGCCGGTCTTCACGAGCAGGCGGTCACGAACATTCTCGAAGTTTCGGCGGACGGCATGACCCCCAAGCAGCAGGTGCAAAAAATCAACGCGGCCGTGGCGCTGATTTCCGAACACCAGCAGGCGCGGTGGAAAGCGCTCAAGAAGGAGCTGGCGGCGGAATCGATCTACCTCTTGCCGGCGGGCGCCCTGAGCGACGAGGACAGGGATTGGCTCGAAATCTACTTCATGCGGCGCATTTTTTCGGCGTTGACCGCGGTGGCGGTGGACGCCGCCCATCCCTTTCCGCATGTTCAGAGCCAGGAACTCGTGCTCGTGCTTGACTGCGTTCGCGAGGACGAGGGCGAGCCGCGCCTGATGTACGCGCTTGTTGTTGTGCCGAACGGCCTCGACCGCTTCATCCGCTTGCCCCAGAGAGCGAGCGAAACCGGCAAGCCCAGCATCCGTTTCGTGGCCATCGAAACCGTCATTTCGCTGTTCGCGCACAAGCTGCTGCCGGGCTGCCGGGTCAAGGATGCCGGCCTTTTCCGGCCCCTGCGCAATAGTGAAATCGAGTTCGAGGAAAAGAGCGAGGATCTTCAGAAAGTTCTCCGGCGCGCGCTCGTCCAGAGGCAGCTTGGCGAGGTCATCCGGGTCGAAATGAGCGCGTCTCTGCCCGAAGGCGCGCGGGAACTCATCATCGAGGGCCTGAAGGCCGGCCGCGACGACGTGGTTATCGTGGATGACCTTTTCGCGATCGCGGACATCGCAAAGCTTATCGTCGCCGACCGTCCGGACCTCCTTTACAAGCCCTTTGAACCC
>JBAVVQ010000334.1:0-2060 GCA_049697375.1 Rhodomicrobium sp. | reverse complement strand
CTTTCTCTTGGGCAGCCGCTACTGCGAGACCGACCGTCTGTCCGAGGCGGCCTGGAAACTCTTCGAAAGCTCGCCGCCCGGATGGGCGCGCGTCCAGGCGATCTGCGATTTCGTCCATCGCCACATCGCTTTCGGCTACGAGCATGCGCGCGCGACCATGACCGCCTGGGAGGTCTTCAACGAAGCCAAGGGTGTCTGTCGCGACTACGCGCACCTTGCCATCACATTCTGTCGCTGCATGAACATTCCGGCGCGCTATTGCACCGGGTACCTTAGCGACATCGGCATGCCGCCGCCTTATGGCCCGATGGATTTCGCGGGCTGGTTCGAGGCCTATCTCGGCGGGCGGTGGTACACCTTTGATGCGCGTAACAACGTCCCGCGAATCGGCCGCGTGCTGATCGCTCAGGGCCGCGACGCCGAGGACGTGCCGATCACTCACACCTTCGGGCCGAATACGCTGCTCAGTTTCAAGGTCTGGACGGACGAGGTCGGCTAGACCGGCCGTTTGCCCGTCGCGATCTTGGCGACCTTAATCGCAGACCCAATCACATCGGCAGGGCGCTTCTCGCCTTTTGGTCCTTTTAGGCATTAAACCATCCTGGACGCCGGGCATTGATAAACCTGTTGAATTCGTCTTTGCAAGACTGGCTGTATTCGCCAGAAAGAAAATCTTCGACAGACATTTGCGCAGTTCCCGACCCGGAGACTGCCCGTTCCAAATTGTAGGGGTTATGATGCGACCATTCATGCTCAACGAACATTGGACCATCACCGTCAGGAAAAATGACGCTGAACCAATGTTCCTTCTCGCCAAACGGAGGCCCTAATGTTTCTTTGTAAAAGACTTCCTTGTTTGGGCGTGACATCTATTCGCTCCTTGCTTGTCATTAAGCATATAGGAGCTCGGAGAGGGAGCGGGATTCCAGCGTTAGTCGATTGAGGCAAATTTCAAGCTGAAACACTACCCCAAACTCGCCGGTCACATAAGTCGCACGACGCCCCCTATCATGCGATGAGGCACACCTAACATGGTGCATCGGAGCTGCAGGGTAAGGTGCGGAAAAATGCCGACGAAGGCGTTGGTTTTAACACGCGACTGTCTCAATATTCTCCATAGCGCTGTCTGAGTTGTGCGTAGGTTTTTGCCGCAATGGGAGGGCATCCTGGGTATTCTGATTCGGCAGGAGGGCGCCCGATGGAGCATCGCAAGTTTCTGCAGCGGCTCGATGAACTTGTGGCGGAACTGACGCACGCGCAGGCTCAGAAGGTGATGGCGGCGCTGCGGCAGCGCGGCGATGGCGACGAAGTGCAGCGTATTCTGGAGCAGCGCCTCGAGGACGATCCCAAATGCCCACACTGCGGCTCGCGCCGCATTGAAGGCTGGGGCCGGGAGAGAAACGGCCTGCCGCGCAGCCGCTGCCTTGCTTGCCAACGCACCTTCAATCCGCAGACCGGCACGCCGCTGGCGCGGCTGCGCAAGAAAGAGCGCTGGCTCGGCTTTTCCGGGGCGCTCAATCAATCGCTGCCGGTGCGCAAGGCCGCCAAGGCGTGCAAAGTCAACAAGAACACCGCCTTCAAGTGGCGCCATCGTTTTCTGAAGGCGCAAAACCAATCGAAGGATCAATCGCTTGCTGGCATCGCGGAGGTTTACGAGATCTTTCTACTGGAGAGCTTCAAAGGCCAGCGCAAGCTGCCGCGCGCGGCGCGCAAACGTGGCGGCGTTGCCGAAAAGCCAGGACTATCGGCTGAGCAAATCCCGGTGCTGATCGCCCGTAACCGTGCCGGCGCTCATATCGACGCGGTGCTGCCGGACCGATCCGAAGCGGCTGTGCGGCCGGTTCTTGAGGGCAAGCTATCGAAGGACGATACGCTGCTGTGCATGGATGGCGACAAGGCGCTGATCGCCTTCGCCGAGGCCGAAGGCATCGAATATGAGCTCATCATCGCCAGCAAGGGTGAGCATGTGCACGAGAAGGTGCTGCACATCCAGAACGTCAATGCTTATGGCGGGCGCTTCAGGCAATGGCTCAACCGCTTCAACGGCGTCGCCACCAAAT
>JBAVVQ010000333.1:0-4869 GCA_049697375.1 Rhodomicrobium sp. | reverse complement strand
ACGTTCCCGGTCAATGCGCTGGAGGCGGAGACGCGGCGGCTGGCGCGCTTCGAGACCTACGGGCACACGCCGGGGCCGATGACGCCGTTCAACCCCGGCCCGAACCCGAGCTTCCCGCATACTCTCGACCTGCGCCGCATCGCCTTTTGACGAGGCGTTTCATTTGTGGGTCACCGCTTAGCAGACGCCGCCGCTTTGGCGGGGATGTAAGGTGTACGCCGGGTTAAAATTGGTTTTGTTTTGTAAAACGGCCATAAGTAAATATATAAATAGTTTTTTCTTGCCGCCGCGGCGCATGAGCCGGTTGCGCTGGGCGGCCTTTGCGGCGCAAGGGATCGCCCCGTCGTCCCGGAAAGGCGGAGCCTTATCCGGGATCGTAACATTGAAGCGCCGGCCTTTTTCGATTCCGGCTCGCGCTTCGCCGGGCCGGGATGACATCCGTTGGCCAGATTGGCGGAGTGTGCTTCGAACTGATTGCTACGCTTCGACAATCGGCTCAAAGCCGCCGAAGATCATGCGTTGCCCGTCGAAGGGCATCTTCGTCTTGTCAGGCTGCAGCCGCGGATCGTCCATCGCTCTCCTCATGCCCTCGTCCCGCGCCTGACGGGAAGCCCAAAGGATCCATGAGAAGACCACGGTCTCGTCGGGCTCCTTCTTAACAGCCATGGGAAAAGACGTGACCTTGCCGTCCGGCACATCGTCGCCCCAGCATTCGACAACGCGCAAAGCGCCATGCTCCTTGAAGACAGCGGCGGCCTCTTTCGCGTGCTTGATGAACGCGTCACGGTTGTTCGTTGGAACGGCCATCACATATCCGTCTACGTAACCCACTGCATTCGCTCCCTGGTTTCTTTCGCTCTATCCAGAGAGAAAACCTCGGTTGGCGCTGGGTTTCCGTCGCGAGCCGATCCAGCGCCGCCGGCTTCGAGAGGATCATCTCGCCTGTGCTGCGCTTTATCGTGAGCCGTCGCACTTCACCGCCGCCCCGGTCATGAAGCCTCATGCCGCCAGCGCCGCGGCCAAAGGCCGTGAACGCTTCACGGTTCGAAAATCAAAAAGATGTAGGTGGCGAAGATAATGAGATGCACGAAGCCATAAAGGATGTTGCTCCGGCCGGTTCCAAAGGTGAGCGTGCTGATTAGCAAGGTGAGGAACAAGAGCACCATGCCTTGGCTGTCGAGTCCGAGAGTGAGGCTCTGTCCGAAATAGAGCGCGATAGCGGCCACGGCGGGCACCGTCAGCCCGATCGTGGCGAGCGAAGAGCCAAGCGCAAGGTTGACGCTGCGCTGAAACTCGTTCATGCGCGCCGCTCGATAGGCGGCGACGCTCTCCGGGAGGAGAATGAGCAGCGCAACCAAGAAGCCTGACAGCGCCGCAGGCGCCCCTACATAGGCAAGTCCGGTCTTGACCGAGATTGCGAACGTCTTCGACAGGAGAACCACCGCGAGCAGCGACGCGATGAGAAGCATCGCCGGCGTCCGCAAGGCGCTCCAACTGCTGATCGACTGAAAATCATTCGGATCGGCGTTCACTTCGGTAAAAAATTCCCGGTGCCTTACCGTCTGGATGTACAGAAAAACGCCATACAGGAGGAGCGTCACCACCGATACGAAAGCAAGTTGCGCGGACGTCAGCGTCGGCCCATTCGACGAATTGGTGAAGTTCGGCAGAACGAGCGTTAGAACCGAAAGCGCGGTGAGCACGGCAAGGTAAGCGCTCGCGCCCTTGACCTCGAAATCCTGCTCCCGGTACTGAAAGCCGCCTGCGAGAACGCAAAGGCCGACAATGCCATTGCAAACGATCATGACCACCGAGAAGACCGTATCGCGGGCAAGCGCCGGGTCGCCCTTCCCGCTGAGCGTGATCGACATGATGAGCGCCACCTCGATGATCGTCACGGCTATGGTCAGCACGAGCGTCCCGTAGGGCTCGCCTAATTCGTGCGCGATTTCCTCCGCGTGAAGCACTGCGGCGATGACCGTCGCCAGCAGAACGGGCAATATCAAGAGCGAGACGACGAGTATGGGTTCCGCGCATTGCGCGCCCGATCCCAGGAACTGGATAACGCCGTAAAAGGCCAGCGCCCCCGTTGGCACGAGAAGACCCAAAAGCGATGTCGCAGTGCGCGGCTTTGAAATCATCTCAGATCAACACATAAATTTTCATGATTTGCCGTAGACCTTTAGGGCAGGGAGCGCCAACTGACGCGGCTGCCTGCAAGCTTATCTTATGCGTGGTTATAGACGCTATTGCGCGAAGGCCAAGAGGAAGCTCGCTATAGCCTGCCACCAGGCTATCGCGCTTACTGGCGCTTGAGCAAACTTTAGAGCGGCCAGCTCGCTGCCGCCACCCGCATAGACCGGGTGCACACGTCTTTGTGCGAGCCAGTCATTCACAATTGCGGCCCCAGCATCGGAATCCGACGATACGTTTGCGCCACGGGCGCTCGCGCTTCTATAGCGCGGGATTTTGGAGGAGTGGGCGCCCGCCCGTCTCGTTCAGCAATATGTGAACACCCCTTGCCTCTGGACGTTTGACGCCATCCGCCCTTAGTTGTCGAGCGCGTCGCGGATGGCGAGGAGGTCGCGCCAGGCGAGGCGCTTCGCGATGGGCGTGCGCAACAAGTAGCTTGTTTGAAACCCTTACCTCAAGTCGCGCCCGCGCAAAGACTCGCGCAGGTCCGCGACAGCGGGGTGCGTCGGCGGGAGCTGATAGAGGCTGCAAATTAGATCGAAGGCAATTGTAAAGTAATCGCGTTCGTCGCGGAAATCGGCAAGCACGTGACCTTGCATGAGCGGGGGAAGTGACGCCCCCTTTTCCCCATCTAATAATATCGGCAGCACGCTTTCCTTCTGCTTTTGCGTACCGAGAAGGCGGTTGTTGATCAGGTCGACCTCCGCCGCCACGACATAGCCAGTTTTTGTGTCCTTGTTCTCGTATTTCCGGCGGTAAGCGGGCGTGCCCACTACGATAATCTTTTTGCTCTTCTCAATCCGTCCTACGAAACGCGCCAAGTTGGTACCGATCGGCGCGTGCCACCGGTCCAAGATAACGCCGATCCCGGCCTTTTGCAGATCCGTCGCCAGCCGCTTTTCGACCCAGCGTTCCTGCTCAGGGACCCCCCAAGCATAGCTGATAAAGGTCTCCGGCGACTTGAGTTTCTGCTCGGCCACAAAGGCCTGCACGCGGAAAACCGCTTGCTCAAAGCTTGTCCTTTGCTCCGCAGCTTGCCGCCGAGCGTCTACCTTAGCTTGCTCGCCCCGATTGAGCTGGATCGGCTCCCCTGCCTTCGGCAGCGCAAGCTTTTCACCGCAATCGTTGCAGAACGTGAATGCTTTCCCCTCCTTCGACAATCGGCGCGCCACCGATCGGTCCAACAGGTGGTTTTTGCTGCAGCGCACCGGCTCGTATCGCATCACGCTGAGATTTCGTCGCGCCAGAAAGCTCTCGAACAATCCCTGGAATAGTATTCGCACGGCATGATCGGCCTCAGCGCCGAAGCAGAGCACGAAATCCAATTCGCCGTCGCGTTCGGCCTCCTGCCTGAAGCCGCACACCAACCCATCGCCGACCTCGTATCGGGCGTTATCATGCCATTGGGATGTGCGTGTGAACGTATGCGTATAGCCCAGCAATACGACCAACGAGGCAAAGACGTTCTCCGTTGGGCCGCTCACCGTGTAAGCAACGCCGTCTTCGACCGGCATCTCCTCTTCAAGAGGCTTCTTCAAATTGATCAACTCAGGGAAGACGAGATAAGGCTCTTTGCGAAGCGGGTCGGTCTCGCGAAAACAAACATTATGCTCCAAAAACAGCAATGTGGATGCATCCAATAGCACGTCCCGGTCGCCCTCGGGCAAGTCCTTCAGTTCTGGAAAAACATAGCCGCCCGATAGCAGCCTTTTCTCTTCCAGGGCGCCCAGCCCCTTGGGATTGCGCCGCGCCTCCAGCACGAATGAGGACGCCAGATTGTTGAGCCGCTCCGGCTGGAGCAAGATGCGCTGCTCGCCTTTCGAAGTACGCAGTTTCTTGACATAGCCGTAGTTCTCAAGATGGCCGACGGCGGTCAGCATTTCTGCGTCGGTAAACTGCCAGTCTGCATCCGTGGCTTCCAAGCGGGCGCGAAGCTGGTCAGGAGTGACAATACTCTGACCATTCGACTTATCTTCCTTGAGGCCGAGGACGTAATCCTTGATCCTCTTGAAGGTGGCAGTCGTGACCGTCGCGGGCTTATCCTCCCACGGGATCAAGGCCTTCATGCACTCGATAAGTTGATCGAGTCCCAATCCTGTTGCAGCGCTGGTCGAAATCGGACCTACGATGCCATGCCTCTGGCAAAACGCGGCGAGTTCTTCCTGCGTCAGCGGAGACGTCCCACGATCCGTCTGCGCCGCCACCAGGATGATGGGGCAGCGGCTTTCTCCTGCCTGAAGCTGCTTCAGCCAGAATTCGACGCCATGCAGCGGGTCGCGAAGATCTGAGGCGTCGAACAACACCAGCGCCAGATCGGCATTATCCACGAAAAGCGCGTGAACCAGCCGATAGTCGGGCTGGCCGGCGAAATCCCAGAGGATCGCCTCACACTCTGTTCCGTCTTTGCGGCGCTTGCCTAGCTCGGGATACACCCAGAACTGCTGCCCATGCGTGGACGCCTGCTCCTTAAATTCACCATGGATCAGTCGATGGCCCAGCGCCGATTTCCCGACGCTGTGATCGCCCACCAGCACGATTTTGCCGGTGGTGTGATGCACTGGGCGGGCAGCGGGCTTTTCAGCCTGCTCGCGCAGCAGCACATCGAGGTCGATTTTCCAAATACGAACCGTTCCGCCCGCGTCGCCATAATCCGAGGAGGCTAGCACTAGCGAGGCA
>JBAVVQ010000332.1:0-9969 GCA_049697375.1 Rhodomicrobium sp. | reverse complement strand
CCTCTCCGCGATGCAGTTCCGCCCGAAGTCTTTACCCAGAAGTACAAGAACCCCGTCAACGCGACGGAGGCCGACTTCCGCACGCATCTCCGGGAAGCCGCGCGCCTCTTGAAGGAGGCGGGTTACACGGTTGTCAACAACCAGTTGCAGAATAGCGCCGGCGAGCCGCTTTCCGTCGAGTTCCTCATTGACCAGGAGGCGTTTCAGCGCGTGATCCTGCCCTATGTCGAGAACCTCAAGAGACTCGGCATCAGCGCAACCGTCCGAGTTGTTGACTCGACGGAGCAGAAAAGGCGCGAGGACAATTTCGACTTCGATATTGTCGTCGGCGTCTTTGCGGAATCGGACTCGCCTGGAAATGAGCAGCGCGACTTCTGGACCACGGCGGCGGCGGACCAGCCCGGCACGCGGAACATCATCGGCATCAAGAACCCGGCGGTTGATGCGTTGGTGGACAAGATCATCTTCGCGCCGAACCGCGATGCGCTTGTCACCGCCTGCCACGCTTTGGATCGCGTGCTCCTTTGGAACGCCTATGTCGTTCCGCAATGGCATTCCGCAAACGAACGCATCGCTTACTGGAATAAGTTCGGCGCGCCGAACCCTCTGCCGACGCAGACAACCGGTTTCCCGGACGTTTGGTGGTACGACGCGGCTCTGGCTGCGAAGAGCGCTTCCAAATGAACCGGGTGTCAAGCAGAACTTCCCGAGTATGCCGACCGATTGCCGCCGCCATCATCCCGGAAAGGCGCAGCCTTATCCGGGATCGTAACAGATCGAAGCGCCGACTTTTATGCGATCCCGGCTCGCGCTTTGCTTGGCCGGGACGACCCAGGTTTCTCCTTGGGGTTTTGTTGGCTTTAGCGTTCGCGATGGGCGCGGCGCAGGCCGACGCCGCAGAGCGCCGTCACGGTCTTTCTGCATTCGGGGAGCTTAAATATCCGGCTGACTTCAAGAATTTCGACTATGTGAACCCGGAAGCGCCCAAGGGCGGCCGTCTAGCGACCATGCCGACAAGCTCGATCAACACCTTCAACCATTTCAACGATTTCATTCTGCGCGGCGACCCGGCGGCAGGGCTGCCCTTCTTGTTCGATACGCTGATGGCGCGGGCGCAAGACGAGCCGGACGCCGTTTACGGGCTGCTCGCAGACTCCGCCGAGGTCGCAGACGACAAGATGTCGGTGACCTTCTATCTCCGGCCCGAGGCGCGGTTCCGCGACGGGACGCCGGTGACAGCCGCCGATGTCGCATTCACGCTCGAAACGCTGAAGCAGAAGGGCCATCCGCGCTATCAACTTGCGTTGCGCGATGTGGCGAGCGTCACCGCAATCGACCCGGCGACCGTCAAATATCAGTTCAAAGGCGAAAATGTCCGCGATTTGCCGACGCTTGTGGCGACACTGCCGGTATTCTCTAAGGCGTATTACACCGCGAACGATTTTCTGAAAGAAAGCCTGGACCCGCCTCTTGGCTCCGGTCCCTACGAGGTCGGCGATTTCCGCCAGGGGACATTCATCACTTACAAGCGCCGCAAGGATTATTGGGCGGCAAACCTTCCGGTGAACCGCGGGCGGTACAATTTCGACGAAATCCGCTTCGAATACTATCGTGACAGGGCTGTCGGTCTGGAGGCGTTCAAGGCCAAGGCCTATGACCTGCGCGAGGAGTTCACATCGAAAAGCTGGGCGACTGAATATGATATCCCGGCAGTTCGTTCGGGCCGGATCCTCAAGCTCACGCTGCCGGATGGCCGCCCATCGGTAGCGCAAGGCATTTTCATAAACCTGCGCCGTGAAAAGCTCAGCGATCCGCGCGTGCGAAAAGCGCTCGACTACGCTTTCGATTTCGAATGGACCAACAAATCGCTGTTCTATGGCCTGTACACGAGAACCGCGAGCTATTTCGAGAATTCGGATCTGAAGGCGCAAGGACTGCCGAGCGCGGAAGAGCTTGCGCTGCTTGAGCCGTTCCGCGACAAGCTTCCGCCCGAGGTCTTCGGCGAGCCTTATACCCCGCCTGTGACCGACGGTTCCGGCCGCTATCGCCCCAGCATGCGGACTGCCTCCCAGCTCTTGGACGAGGCCGGATGGCGCTTGCAGGATGGCGTGCGCAAGAACGCCAAGGGCGAGACCCTGGACATCGAATTCCTGATTGACGATCCTGTTATGGAGCGCATCATCGGCCCCTATTCGGGAAAGCTCACAGACTTGGGCATCAAGGCGGTCCTCCGTCGAATGGACCCGACCGAGGAACAAGAGCGGCTGAGGCGTTATGAGTTCGACGCCATTTCGCAGCGTTATTCGCTTTCGCCCACGCCCGGCCCCGAGGTGCGCGCTTTCTGGAACAGCGAAGCCAGTAAGCAGGATGGAAGCTATAACCTCTCCGGCATTGCGGACCCGGTTGTCGACGCTCTCATCGACAAGATCCTGAATGCCAAAAGCCGTGACGAGCTGCGCACAGCCTGTCACACCATCGACCGCGTGCTGCGCGCCGGGCATTATTGGGTGCCGGAATGGTACAAGTCCGTTCACAACATCGCAACGTGGGACAAGTATTCACGCCCTGCGGTCCAGGCCACCTATGACGACGGTATCCTCGATACCTGGTGGTACGACCGGGAAAAGGCGGCGAAGCTCGGCGGCTGATAAAGCCCTGGGGTGCGCTACGATCCCGTATCTGCGAAGCACCGCTTGGCGCGGCGCCGCGTACGGGATGACGCAGGGATAACATTTCCGATGTGTAACTGGCTTTCGCGCGCCTATTGCTTAAGTCTGTTCTCATCTGGCGCCTTTGCGGGCAACCGGCTGGATTTCAGATCTTTACCATAATCTGCGGCTTGCCTGACGACAGCCACAAAACTGGAGATGGTGTCCCCTAAGCGAGATGCGCTTTAGCGAAACCGAGAGACATGACCGCGTATATCATTCGACGCTTCGCCCTGATGATCCCGACGCTGCTCGGCATCATGCTGATCAGCTTCATTATTATCCAGTTCGCGCCAGGCGGCCCGATTGAGCGCATCATCGCGCAGCTCAACGGCACGAATGTCGACGCGACCTCCCGCATCGGCGGCTCGACGACGGGCGACTTCTCGCGCATGGCGCAGCCCGGACAGGATTCGGGCGTCAATTCGCGATATCGCGGCGCGCGCGGCCTCGACCCCGAGCTTATCAAGAGCCTCGAAAAGCAGTTCGGCTTCGACAAGCCGCCCATCGAGCGCTTTTTCCTGATGATGAAGAACTATCTAACCTTCAACTTCGGCCAGAGCTATTTCCGCGATGTGAGCGTGCTGCAGCTCATCAAGGAAAAGCTGCCGGTTTCCATCTCGCTCGGCCTTTGGCTCACGCTTCTTACTTATACGATCTCCGTGCCGCTCGGCGTGCGCAAGGCCGTGATGGACGGCTCGAAATTCGACATCTGGACGAGCACCGTCGTCATCGTCGGCTACGCAATCCCGAGCTTCCTGTTCGCGATATTCCTGATCGTGATCTTCGCGGGAGGCTCCTTCCTCGATTGGTTCCCATTGCGTGGGCTCGTCTCCGATAATTTCGCGCAAATGAGCTGGCCGGAAAAAATCGCGGACTACTTCTGGCACCTTGCGCTGCCGGTCACGGCGATGGTCATTTCGTCGCTGGCCACAATCACCTTCCTGACCAAAAACTCCTTCCTCGATGAAATCCGGAAGCAATATGTGATGACGGCGCGCGCCAAGGGCTTGAGCGAGCACCGCGTCCTTTACGGCCACGTCTTCCGCAACGCTATGCTGCTTGTGATCTCGGGCTTCCCCGCGGCGTTCATCAGCGCCTTTTTCACCAACGCGCTCCTGATCGAGACGATCTTTTCCCTGGACGGGCTCGGGCGCCTGTCCTTTGAATCCGTGCTCAATCGCGATTACGCCGTCGTGTTCGCAACGCTTTACATCTTTTCGGCGATGGGCCTGCTGCTCAATCTTCTGTCGGATCTCATTTACACATGGGTCGATCCGCGTATCGATTTCGAGACAAGGGAGGTCTGACGGATGGACGCGAGAGTCGAAAGATCCACCGCTCCCGGCGACGTTCTTGCGAGGATTGAAACAGCGGCTCCCGATCGTGGCTGGTTCGAGCTTTCCCCGCTCAACAAGAGACGGCTGCGCGCGTTCAAAGCCAACCGGCGCGGCTATTACAGCTTTATCGTCTTCACGACGCTCTTCCTGGTCACGCTGTTCGCGGAATTCATCGCGAACGATAAGCCGTTTCTCGCGAAGTATGACGGCGCGTATTACACGCCCATCTTCAAGATGTACACCGAGAAGCAGTTCGGCGGCGAGTTCGAGACGGAAGCCGATTACCGCGACCCTGAGGTGCAACGGCTCATCCATGAAAAAGGCGGCTGGATGATCTGGCCGCTGATCCCCTACAGCTATCGTACCATCAAGCTCGATCTGCCCGTGCCCGCGCCTGCGCCTCCATCGTGGGACAATTGGCTCGGAACCGACGATCAAGGGCGCGATGTGCTGGCGCGCGTGATCTACGGTTTCCGCATTTCGGTGCTGTTCGGACTGACCCTGACTTTCTTCTCCGCGCTGATCGGCGTAACGGCGGGAGCAGTGCAAGGCTTCTTCGGCGGCTGGACCGATCTTATCTTTCAGCGTTTCATTGAGATCTTAAGATCGCTGCCGGAGCTTTACCTGCTTCTGATCCTGTCATCCATAATCGCACCGAATTTCTGGCTTTTGCTGACCATTCTGCTTTTCTTCGAATGGACCGCGTTCGTTGGGCCAGTCCGCGCCGAATTCCTGCGCGGCCGCAATTTCGAATATGTAAGGGCGGCGCGCGCGCTTGGGCTTTCCAATACGCAGATCATGTTTAAGCACCTCCTGCCGAATGCCATGGTGGCGACGGTGACGTTCGCGCCCTTCATCCTGAGCGGCGCCATCGCTGCCCTGACCGCGCTCGATTACCTCGGGTTCGGCCTCCCGCCCGGCTCGCCGTCGCTTGGAGAACTGCTCCAGCAAGGCAAGCAGAACCTGCAGGCTCCGTGGCTCGGGCTGACCGCATTCTTCGTGATCGCGCTGATGCTGAGCATGCTCGTGTTCGTCGGGGAGGCCGTTCGCGATGCCCTCGACCCGCGGAAGACCATGGCTGCGCCTCAAGTTATTGTGGGCTGATCGCATGACAAAAGTATCTCAAACCCAATCGGCCCCGCTGATCGAAGTCCGCGACCTGAGCGTCCGCTTCGCGGGAGCGGAACCGGGCGTCTATGCGGCGCGTAACATCTCCTTCGACATCAAGAAGGGCGAAACCGTGGCTCTCGTGGGTGAGTCCGGCTCGGGAAAGACGGTGTCGGCGCTCTCGATCCTGCGCCTGTTGCCCTATCCCTCCGCCTCCCACCCGAGCGGCGAAATCATCTTCGAGGGTAAAGACCTGCTCCGCATGAAGGAATCCGAGATCCGCCGCGTGCGCGGCAACCGCATCTCGATCATCTTCCAGGAGCCGATGACGTCGCTGAACCCGCTCCATACGGTCGAGAAGCAGGTCAGCGAAGTCTTGAAAATTCACCACGGCATGTCGAACACGGCAGCCCGGAGGCGCACGCTCGAACTCCTGATGAAGGTCGGCATCCGCGATCCCGAGTCCCGCCTTGGAGCCTATCCGCACCAATTGTCGGGCGGCCAGCGCCAGCGCGTCATGATCGCCATGGCGCTCGCGAACGAGCCCGATCTTCTCATCGCCGACGAACCGACAACCGCGCTCGACGTGACCATCCAGGCGCAAATCCTCGACCTTCTGAAAGATCTTCAGCGCGAGCTTGGCATGGCGCTTCTTCTCATCACGCATGACCTCGGCATCGTGCGGAAGATGGCGGACCGCACCTGCGTGATGAAGGACGGCGAGATCGTGGAGCGCGGGCCAGCCGAAGAAATATTCGCGGCCCCGAAACATCTCTACACGAAGCGGCTTATCGAGGCTGAACCCAAGGGGCACGCTCCCCTGATGGACGAAACCGCGCCGGTGGTCCTTGAGGCCGACAATTTGAAGGTCTGGTTCCCCATCAAGCAGGGCATCCTTCATCGCACCGTGGACAACATCAAGGCCGTGGACGGCGTTTCCTTCAAGCTGCGGGCTGGGCAGACGCTCGGCATCGTCGGCGAGTCCGGCTCCGGCAAAACCACCCTCGGCCTCGCGATCCTCCGCCTCATCTCAAGCGAGGGGCCGATCGCCTATGTCGGCAAACGGATCGACGGGTTCAGGTCGAAGGACATGCGCCCGCTCCGCAAGGAAATGCAGGTGGTGTTCCAAGACCCCTACGGCTCGCTCAGCCCGCGGCTTTCGGTGGGCCAGATCATCGAGGAAGGTCTTCTGATCCAAAGCCCGGAGATGTCCCGCCCCGAACGCCGCGAGCGGGTCTCCGCCGCGCTGGAGGAAGTGGGGCTCAAGCCCGAGTGGCAGGACCGCTATCCGCATGAGTTCTCCGGAGGCCAGCGGCAGCGCATCGCCATCGCCCGCGCGGTGATCCTGCAACCGCATTTCCTCATGCTCGACGAGCCGACAAGCGCGCTCGACGTCTCGGTGCAGGCGCAGATTGTCGATCTCCTGCGCGATTTGCAGCAAAAACGCGGTCTCGCCTACCTCTTCATCAGCCATGATCTGAAAGTCATGCGCGCGCTCGCGAGCTATGTGATCGTCATGCGCAACGGCGTCGCCGTTGAGGAAGGCCTGACGGCGGAAATTTTCGGAAATCCGCAAACGGATTACACCAAAGCGCTCCTCGCCGCCGCCCTCGATCACCGGACGCTCATCCCGCAAGCGGCCTAATCCACCTCGGAAAGGCGAAGCCTTATCCGGGATCATAACAGATCGAAGCGCCTGTCTTTTTTTGCGATCCCGGCTCGCGCTTCGCTTGGCCGGGATGACAGAAGGAGCGAGCGTTCGGCCGTCAGTACACTTTGCGGGGCGGCGCGAGGAAACAAAAGCTCGACTGATCGCCGCCGGGACAGGTACTCCCACAGCGAATGACAGGTTCACGCAAATCGCATAGGCGGGGGATCAGGAATGCGGCATCGACAAAAACGATGTCGCCGATTTTGCATTTTTCCCTGACTTGTTTTTCGGCGAGGTTGCGGTTGACGGAACGTGACATGATGTCGGACGTATCACAAAAGTCCTCCGCGCTGGCCGTGGAGCCTGTAAGAGCGGCAATTCCGAGGATTGCGGCCGCCGCGGCGCCCCGGAAGAAGGGTAGCTTTCCCATTTTGAGTGTCGGCCCGGTGTTGAAATTTTGTCGGATTTACAACCGTTCCGTTCAAGGCGCAACGCTGAATGCAGCCCCCGCTGACACTATAGTGGGCCAGCGCTGACCGTTGACGGTTCCCTTCAGTGAACGGTATGTTCATGGAGGCCGAACCTAGGACAAATAGCGGCCATCGGGGTGTATTCATGGCCGCAAATCCCGTAGATTATGAGAACAGGGACGGCATTGGCGTCGTAACGATCAATAATCCCCCTCTCAATGCGCTGTCGCGCGAAGTTCGCGATGGCCTTCTGGCTGCCATCAGGCAGACGGAAGGCGATGATCGCGCGCATGCCATCGTGCTCACCGGAGCGGGCCAGAATTTCTCCGCCGGCGCCGATATTACGGAGTTCGACTCATCCCTCAAAGGGACTGAAATCAACCAGATCTGCGCCGCCATCGAGGACTCGCCCAAACCCGTCATCGCAGCGCTTCATGGCTCATCGCTCGGCGAGGGACTGGAGATCGCGCTCGCCTGTCATTACAGGATCGCTTCGAAAGACGCCCTCCTTGGCTTGCCGGAGGTCAAACTCGGTCTTATTCCGGGCGGCGGAGGCACGCAGCGCCTACCCCGCCTGACCGGGGCGAAGGCCGCCCTCAATCTCATCCTATCCGGCGATCCGGTCTCGGCCGCAGCCGCCCGCGAGACAGGTTTTGTAGACGAAATTGCAGAAGGCGATTATCTGGCCGCCGCGATGGCTTTGGCGAAATCCAAGGCCTCCTTGGCCAGCCATCCCAAAACGAGCGAGCAGAATGCGAAAATAGAAGCGGAGCGGGGCTCAGCTATTTTCGACGAAAAGCGCGAAGAGCTCAAAAAGCGCCAGCCCGGTCAGCATGCGCCGCTTCGCTGCGTCGCCGCGATCGAAAGCGCATTCGAACTTCCATTCGGCGAAGGTCTCAAGCGTGAGGGCGAACTGTTTTATGAGGCTTTGCACGACTGGCAAAGCAAGGGGCTCATCCATGCCTTTCTCGCGGAGCGGAACGTCGCTAAAATGCCCGGCCTTTCCAACAAGGTGAAGCCAAGGGAAATCAAGAGCGTAGGCGTCATCGGGACCGGGACGATGGGCGGCGGCATCGCGATGGCCTTCGTCAATGCCGGCATTCCGGTCGTTGTTCTCGATCGCGATCAGGCCGCGCTCTACAAAGGGCTTGGCGTCGTCGCGAAGAATTACGAGAGCATGGTGGAGCGCGGGCGGCTCGATCAGGCCGGAATGGATGCGCGCATCAACGCGATCAAGAGCACCCTGGATTACGGCGCGCTTGCGGATGTCGATCTCGTCGTTGAAGCGGCTTTGGAAGACATGGGCGTGAAAGAGCAGGTCTTTCGCGAACTGGATCGCGTGTGCAAAAAAGGCGCGATCCTCGCCTCCAACACCTCGACGCTCGATATCGACAAGATCGCGAGCTTCACCTCGCGCCCCGCCGATGTGGTCGGCATGCATTTCTTCTCACCCGCCAATGTCATGCGGCTTGTCGAAGTGGTCCACGGCGAAGAGACAAGCCGGGAGGTGCTCGCAAGCGCCATTGCGGTGGCGCGAATGATCGGAAAGATTGGCGTTTCCGTCGGCAATTGCGACGGCTTCGTCGGCAATCGCATGATAGAGAAGTATATCACCGAGGCCGTGCTGATCGTCGAGGAGGGCGCTTCGCCGGCTGACGTCGATGCGGCGCTGACCCGCTGGGGCATGGCTATGGGGCCCTTCGCCGTTTGCGATCTCACGGGCATCGACGTAAATTGGCACATTCGCCAGAAACGCCTCGCCCAGGGAAGGGCTTACGCCTCGCCCTTGCTGGACCGCTTTTATGAAGCGGGACGTTACGGCCAGAAGACAGCCGCGGGCTTCTATCGCTACGAGCCTTACGGCCACGTCGCCCTGCCCGATCCGGCGGCGGACGCAATCATCGAGACCTACCGCGAGGAGCTCGGCAACAGGGTACGCTCCGTGTCCGACCAGGAGATCGTCAAGCGGACGATCTACGCGCTCGTCAACGAGGGCGCGAACATCCTCGATGAAGGACTCGCTTACCGCTCCAGCGACATCGATATCATCTACATTCATGGCTATGGTTTCCCCGCGTGGCGCGGCGGTCCGATGAAGTTTGCGGAGCTGCGAAGCCTAGCGGAGGTCTTATCGGACATCGACATCTTCCATAAGCGCTTCGGGGACCGCTGGCGGCCCGCGCCGCTCCTGAAGGCGCTCGTGACCGAACGCAAGCCCAAGTGGCCGCGATGAGCATGTTCAGCCTTAAAGGCCGTGTCGCCGTCATCACCGGTTCCTCGCGCGGGATCGGGCGGGCGATCGCGATTGAATACGCCAGGATGGGCGCCAGAGTTGTGATTTCGTCCCGGAAGATCGACGCCTGCAAAGCCGTTGTTTCCGAGATCCGCCGCGCAGGCGGCAATGCGACGGCGGCCGCATGCAACGTCAGCAATAAGGGCGATCTCGAAGGTCTCGTCGCGCACGCTCTGCGGGAGTATGGCCACATCGACATCCTGGTCCCGAACGCGGCGATCAACCCGGTTTACGGGCCGTCATCGGAGGTTTCCGACGCGGTCTGGGACAAGGTTCTCACCACAAATCTCACCGCGACCCATTGGCTCTGCCAGCTGGTTCTTCCTGGCATGGCGGACCGTGGAGGCGGCGCGGTTATCATGCTGTCCTCTATCATTTCGATCGCGGGAGCCGCCAATCT
>JBAVVQ010000331.1:0-12510 GCA_049697375.1 Rhodomicrobium sp. | reverse complement strand
GGTCGGTGGCTCCCCCGCCCGAAAATTTAGTTATTTTCGGCTTCGCATTGTTAGCCGCGAGCATCTGCTCGCGCGGCCGTGAACCGATCGAATCAAGAAAATGACTTTATTAAGCCTTACAAGGGGCGGGTTCTCTTTGGCATCCTCCTCTCATGCTCGGATGCGTTTAGCGAGCGCACGAGATGAGGTTCGAGCCATGCGTCAAGCAAAAGACCGCGCCTTCCTTGCCGCCATCGCGGCCGTCATGATCACGAGCGCCGCCTCAGCTGCTCCACAGGACAGTGAAGGATCATACCTGCCGCCGCAATCTTCACGATCTCAGAACGTAACGAAGAGCGAAGAGGCGCCCTCGCCCGAAATCAGGCGTCCGCAGCATAAGGTCCGGGCCAGAACCCGGCGCCACCACTTCGCAGGGGAATTCCAGCAAGGGCCACCGGATATGTTCGTTTTTCCGGGCATGCCCTACTTTCCATTCTTTTGAATCTCGCAATCGGCGCGGAACTTACGGTTGCATCGCGGCTGCGAATAGTTCTAACGCTGATTCAAGACAACCATCGCCGTCATTCTTCGGACGCTGAAAAGGTAATATTTGGGGAGAGATATAATGAGCGCATATCACGCACAGTTTCGCAAAGGCAGAAAGTACTGGGCAATCGCCGCCGCGCTTTCGCTCAGCTTACTGGCCACACTTGAAGCGCGAAGCGAGAGCGCCACGCTTGCGGGCACCTGGATTGGCGGCGGGGTAGTGGCTTACGTAACAGGCGGGCGCGAACGAGCCAGATGCCAAGCCAGCTATTCGGGCGGCTCATCCACCATCTCGGTTAATGCAACCTGCGCAACCCCATCGGGAAGCATCTCCCAGTTCGCGCGCCTTCGCAAAACAAGCGCCAACAGCTACGCCGGGACGTTCTTCAACACCCAGTATAATACGAGCGGCAGCATCCATGTCGTCGTCCATGGGAATACCCAATCGGTATCGATAGCGAGCGGAAGCGGGTCGGCTTCCCTGTCGCTAAGACGATAGGCATTTACACCCAGCCATGAAGCCGACAGACCGCGGGGCGCAGTCGCGCTTTGCGCCGTGTTCTTCCGCGCCGCTCCGGCAAGAAAGCCCGGAACGGGTAATCTTCATGCGATGGGGTTGTTATGCACATCATATTCTTCCGCATGTTCTTCTGCCTTTTCGAACCGGAAAGTTTCCGCTAAAGCGGTGACGGTATTTTCGACGGGGAGGTATGCATGAGTAAGCGGAAAGTTTTTGAGTTGGCCGCCGCGGCGTTGCTGGCGTTTGGCGTTCAGCAAATATCGGGGGCGGTGACGGCGGCGGCACAAGGGACTCGGGCCGAAAGCTCGGACGACCAGCCTAGCATTGCTAAAGCGGTCTACAACGAACGGCGACCCACTGAAAAACGCGGCAACGTCTACGGAGCCCACGGAGTTGTCGGCCACACGAACGAGGCGCAGCGCGGTTACTATGGCGCGGCGGGTCATCGCTCACACAATTACGCGCATCGTTATTACCGGCCTCGCGCGTTTGCCGGCAGAGGATACTACGGCGCGGCGGGTTACTATCCTCGATCCTATGCGCATCGCTATTATCCGACTCGCCCTGTTGTAGCTGACGGATATTACGGTTCGACAAGCTATGACTCTCAATATTACTCCCGTCGCTATTACCCAACCCGGCCTGTCGTAGCTGACGGCTACAACGGCTCGACAAGCTACTTCCCTCAATATTACGCGAATCGTGATTATCCGGTCCGGCCCGGTTATGGCGATGGAGCTGCGGTCGCCAGCACCAGCTCGATTTTTACGCCAACCAATTGGAGCGCGGCCTGTGTTAACGGCAGGGTGTGCACCAGCTCCTATTATCGTGGCGGCGTTCCGATTTGCCGCAGCTGGGCAGCCTGCAATTACTAAAACGGAAGCGCGGCCGCCGGTTCGATTTCCGGCCGCCGCAAACATCCCCGCCGTTCATACGGCTCTGGCGACCAATTTGGATGGCGCGCCATCTGAGGCGGGGGTCATTAGAGCTATGCACAGGTGAAGGCTCGGTCGCCACGTTCGCAACCTTGAACAGGACGCCTGCCTGCCGCAGCCGGTCACTCAGAGCTGCCTTTGCCCGACAGTCTTGATCGCCTTGGATCTCGATCAGACGATAGACGCGTTGACTGTCCGGGCGCCAAGATTCCCTTCCTGCGTGTTCGATGATCACTTCAGGCGCTCGGCTGTTCTCAAGCCGGCGGTCAATCCCCTTCTCCACCGCAAGAGTGATCTCAATGACCTCCACACTTCAAATGGTATTACTGCTTTTCGCCGTTCTCGTTGCGGTGGCGATTGCCGCGCGGAGGCTCGACATCGCTCCATCGATCCTTCTCGTCGTGGCCGGCGTCGTGCTCGCGCTGATACCTCGCTTGCCAAGGCTGGAACTGGCGCCGGAGCTTGTGCTGCTGGGCGTTTTGCCACCTCTGATCTATTCAGCGGGCGTGGCAATGAGTTGGCGGGAGTTCCGCTTCAATCTCAGGCCCATCGCCTTGTTTGCGATTGGATGCGTCATCTTCACCGCTTGCGCCGTTGCTGCAGCCGCTCATTGGCTTCTGGGTCTGCCATGGGCCGTCGCCTTCGTGCTAGGCGCCATCATTGCGCCGCCCGACGTGGTCGCCCCTCTTGCGATCGCGCGCCGCCTGGGTCTTCCCCGTCGCCTTGTTGTCGTCCTCGAAGGCGAAGGTCTTGCCAATGACGCAACGGCGCTGATCCTCTATCGCTTCGCCGTTGCAGCCGTCAGCACAGGACTCTTCTCGTTTTCCCAAGCCACAGGCGCCTTCGCGCTCATCATCGTCGGGGAAATCGCCTACGGAATCGGAATTGGCTGGCTCAGTCTGCGCCTGCGCCAATGGGCTCGCGATCCGCGCGTCGAAATCACTTTATCGTTGATGACGCCCTATGTCGCCTACTGGATTCCGGCTGAATTGCGAGGGTCGGGCGTTCTCGCGACCGTTGCGGCCGGGCTGTATGTCAGCTGGAATGGTCCTCTCCTCATCCCAGCGGCGACGCGTCTTCAGGGGATCTTTTTCTGGGATCTCGTGATCTATTACCTCGAAGGGCTGATCTTTCTTGTCATGGGCCTCCAGGCGCGGTCGCTGATCGATCGCATGGATGAGTTTTCACCGGCGGAGCTCGCCTTTGGCATCCTCTTGACCGTTGGAATTGACGTCGTTGCACGGTTCATCTGGGTGTTCCCGGCGGTTTACGTGCCCCGTTGGCTCAGCCCCGCGCTTGCGAAGCGAGATCCCTCCCCGCCTTGGCAGTGGGCCTTCCTCCTGGGATTCGTCAGCATTAGAGGTGTCGTTTCGCTCGCGGCGGCTCTCGGGATTCCGTTCTACACAGCGAGCGGCGCCCCCTTCCCTTATCGTGACCTCATTCTCTTCATCACATTCGGCGTCATCGTTTTGACGCTTATCGGGCAAGGCTTGCTCCTGCCGCGGCTCGTTCTCTTGCTCGGGCTGCATCGCGATAGCATCGTCGAACGCCGGCAGGAGAAGGAGGCTGAACATCAGGCGAGACAGGACGCTCTCAAGGTCGCGAAATTGCGGCTCGACGAACTCGCAAACGGGAACGACGTTCCAGAAGGCGTACTCTCCGCCCTCCAAACGCGCCACGATTATCGGGTGAGTCGGCTGCATTATCCCTCAAGCAAAGCCGACGGAGCCGAGATGACCCTCGGTCCGAGCCTACGCTCCGAGCTGATCCATGCTGAGAGGAAATTTATCTTCAACCTTCTGCAAGAAGGGCGGATCACCGACGAGTCTCGCCGCCGCATGGAACGGGAGTTGGACCTCGAGGAAGCAAGCGTCACTTGCCAAAAGGAAGGCGGCATAGAGCCGCCGCTCTAGGGAGGAAGGCCCGCTGAGCGCAGGCTTAGCAGGCACCGCCTTGGCAATTCTAAGTGGACCGAAATCCCAGGGCTTCGCGGCGGGATTGACTCTTTGTGCATTGCACTATATGTTTATTGCACTGCAGCATGCATCTGTGTGCTGCATGCCCTCCTTGGGCGTTTCCTCCCTAGACTTGGGGCCGTTCTTTGAACGGCCCTCTTTTTTGTGTGGTGAGTGTCCGGCGTCCCAGGACGATGATGGCGACCCTGATCACGGGAGGGGAAAGCAAGACGCCCGCCGTTGCCGCCGCGCTCGCGATTGAATACCGTCGCACCGTCAATTGCCCAACCCATCAGGCTCTTTTCCATCAATGTATTTGGCGTCTCTCTGGCATTCAGAAAATTTTCAGATAATTATCAAGACCCTATACGCGGCGACCCTTTGTTATGGGTGTGCCTCAGATATAAAGCGCCTGAAGATCCCAAACGCCGTTTCGGTGATCGTCCTCGCTCTTTTTCTTCTTAATTATCTGCTTTTTGGGCCGACGGACGGCCTCACGAAACACATTTTCGTCGCCGGCAGCGCGCTTCTCTTGGGCTTCGGCATCTTTGCCGCAGGCTTGATGGGCGCAGGCGACATCAAGCTCATCAGCGCTCTTATGCTTTGGGCTGGCCCTCAAAACGGATTTGTTTTCCTGATTATCATGACGTTTGCGGGCGGTCTTTTCGCAGGCCTGCTTATGATCACGCGCACATCGATGGCTGTTTGGCCATCCGCCCAGAATTACATCCCGTCTCGACGCCTCAGGACCTGGGCTCAGCGCGGGATTTTTCCTTACGGCATCGCGATTTGCACAGCGGGCCTGCTCTTGATGCCCTCATTTTTTGCCCAGCACTGACTATTTCGATCACCTCAAACGCGGCCCAGCGCCTGGTCGAGGTCCCCGATCAAATCAGCGGGATCTTCAATCCCGATCGAGAGCCGGACCATCCCCCAGCCGATGCGGAGTTCCGCCCGGCGTTCTGGGGGAAGCGAACCGTGGCTCATGGTGAGTGGATGACCGGCGAGGCTTTCGACGCCGCCCAGGCTCTCCGCCAGCGTAAAAAGCTTGAGCGATTCCAGCATACGCCGGACGCCCCTCTCTTCCGCATCGAGCTCAATCGTCACCATGCCGCCGAAGCCCTTCATCTGCCGGGCTGCGAGCGCATGCTGCGGGTGGCTCTTGAGGCCGGGATAGATGACGCGCCTGAGCTTCGGGTGGCCTTCCAGATATTGAGCGACAGCGAGCGCATTGGCCGAGTGACGCTCCATGCGGAGCGCGAGCGTCTTCAGGCCGCGCGACGCGAGGAAGGCCGGGAACGGATCGAGGACTGCGCCCGTCGCATTTTGCAGAAACCGGACGCGGTCCGCCAAGTCCTGATCCCGCAGAGCCAACACGCCCGCCACGATGTCGGAGTGGCCGCTCAAATATTTCGTGGCCGAATGCACCACAATGTCGAACCCGAGATCGAGCGGGCGCTGGATCATCGGCGAGGCAAAGGTCGAATCCGCAACCGTGAGCACGCCGGCCGATTTGCCGATCTTCGCGATGGCGGCGAGATCCACAACTTTGAGCAGGGGATTGGTCGGCGACTCGACCCAGATCATCCGGGTTTCGGGCGTGACGGCCGCGGTGAACGCATCGAGGTCTGTTGGGTCCACGAAGGTAACGGAAAGCCCTGCGGAGCGCTTGCGCACGCGCTCAAACAGCCGCCAGGTGCCGCCGTAAAGATCGTCGCTGGCGATCACGTGGCTTCCCTGGTCGAGAAGCTCGAGCAGCGTGGCCTCGGCCGCCATCCCCGACGCGAAGGCAAAGCCCGCAACGCCGCCCTCCAGCTCGGCAACCGCCTGCTCGAAGGCCGCGCGCGTAGGATTTCCGGTCCGGGCATATTCCCAGCCTGTATGCACGCCGGGCGAGGATTGCGCGAAAGTTGAAGAGGCGTAGATCGGCGTCATCACCGCCCCGGTGCGGGGGTCCGGCATACTGCCAGCATGAACCGCCAGCGTGGCCGGCCTCGCCTTCTGTGAGCGTTTTGACAAATCAGTCCAGCTTTCTGCGCAGGTGGTTGAGGAGGTCGATGCGGGTAATGAGGCCAAGGAAATGCTCGCCATCGACGACAACGGCGACCATTCCCCGGTTGAAGAGGGGGAGGAGGTTCTCCAGCGGTGTATCGGGAGAGACTGTCTCGACCTGGGCGGCCATGGCTTGCTTGACCGGGAGCTTGAAATCCAGCGTCCCTTGCGTGAGCGCGACAAGCAGGTCGGACTCGTCCAGAAGGCCCACGCAGCGGTCGCTATCGAGGACGGGAACCTGCGATACGTCGTAAAGTTTCATGCGGCCGTAGGCCGTTTGCAACGTATCGTCGGCCCCCACGGTGACGACGGCGCCCTCGTCAAAGCGGCGCGCGATGAGATCGCGAAGATCGCCATGGCCCGGCCGCTGCAAAAGCCCTTGCTCGACCATCCAGCGGTCGTCGTACATTTTCGACAGATACTTGTTGCCGGAATCGCAGATGAACGTGACCACCCGCTTCGGCTCGGTCTGTTCGAGGCAATAGCGCTGGGCCGCGGCGATCAGCGTGCCGGAGGAGGAACCCGTTAGCAGACCCTCCTTCCTTAAAACGGTACGGGCCGCGGCGAAACTTTCGCCGTCCGGGATGGTGTAGGCCTTCTTGACACGGGAAAGATCGCTGACCGAAGGGATGAAATCCTCGCCGATGCCTTCGACGAGCCAGCTTCCAGCCTCGCCGACCGTGCCGGTATGGATATAGTCCGCGAGCACGGAGCCCTTCGGATCGGCGAGAACGAGTTCGGTCGCCGGAGAAACGCGCGCAAAATACCGGGACAGGCCAGTCATCGTCCCGCCGGAGCCGACGCCCGCCACGATGGCATCGACCTTGCCTTCCATCTGCTCCCAGATTTCAGGCCCGGTGCTGCGTTCATGCGCAGCAGGATTGTTCGGATTGTTGAACTGGTCCGTGTAGAAAGCGCCCGTTTCCTTGCCGATGCATTCAGCGAGGTCCTGATAATATTCGGGGTGGCCTTTCGGCACGTCCGACCTGGTGAGCACCACTTCGGCGCCCATCGCGCGCAGATGGGCGATTTTCTCGCGGCTCATCTTGTCCGGTATAACGAGCGTAAGATGATAACCTCGCCGGGCCGCTACGAGCGCCAGAGCCAGCCCCGTGTTGCCGGCCGTCGCCTCGATAAGGCGGCCTCCGGGCTTCAGCGCCCCGGAGCGCTCGGCGGCGTCAACCATCGACATCGCGATGCGATCCTTGATGGAGCCCGTCGGGTTCTGACTTTCCAGCTTTGCGAAGACGCGGCAGGAGCCAAAATCGAGGCTTGTCAGCTCGATCAACGGCGTATCGCCAATTAGGGCCAGAGGCTCAGCAGTGTCCAGCATCAGTTCTTAACCCCTGTTGCGACGCCCCCGATACCCAGTCCAAATGTTGTCCCGCCAGCTTGAATCAAGACTGCGGCTTGTGGACTCGGCGGCTTTGCTGTTTCAGCAAGACGACGGCGCCTCGGGCCGCCACTTGCCGGTCTACGTCCGGTTCGGGCTCGAAGTCAAAGAACATTTTGATAAAAAATTCTCAAGAACCATTAAATGACGAGCTCTGACGAAAAGCCTATTCTATGATGGGACGCAAATATTAGATTGCTGTCTTACATCAGTCGCCCGAGGAGGCTGCGGCGTTGCTGCATCTGAGAATAACCCGCGCGGAGCATGTATGTCCCAAAATGGCGCGGTCTTTCTAAGAAATAAATGCACACATTACAGACAAGGGTAAAAAATTCCCCTCTTGCTTCATGTTTCAGAATACCGGAAGAAGCGCCGCAGGGCAGCTGACGCCGCTCATACGTTGGAGAGCGTGACCAAGAATTTCTTCTGTGGCGGTTCAACAGAAAACAAATTCTCACACAGGACTGCATTTTGATAAAGCTGGTCCATAACTTCGGTTTTGATTAGTTTACGTTCATTTTTACTGTAAAAGGTGACCCGTTTTTGAGAAAAATCGTTTCTTGATGCAACCGGAGAGGCTAATTTAGAGCTGGGATTATCTCAGCAGGGGCATGCCCGTGAACGCACCTTTCGATGAGAACTCTGCGAACGCCAGTTTTACGCCGCGGAATGGTGAGGTGCTGGCTCCAGAACTTCCGAGCAGGACGGCCCGCGATCGTGACGATACGCTTTGGACCACGTTACGCGCCGAGGCGGTGCAGGAGTGCATCGGAGAAAGGGCGCTGAGGCGTCTTTACGCTTCCGTGCTCCAAGCCAAGAGTTTCGAGGAGGCCCTTATCTTGAGGCTTTCCGTAAGGCTCGACCATCCTTCGTTGCCAGCTGATGCGCTCAGGCCGATACTCTTGGAATCCATTCTGGCGGACGCATCCATCGGGCAGGCGGCCCGCGCAGATCTGTCCGCGGTTGTGGAGCGCGATCCGGCTTCCAGCCGGCTTCTGGAACCCTTCCTTTTCTTCAAAGGCTACGCCGCGATTCAAACCCACCGCATCGCGCATTGGCATTGGAATGGAGGAAAACGGAACGTCGCTCTCTATATGCAGAGCCGGTCATCCGAGATTTTCCAGACCGACATCCATCCGGGCGCACAACTCGGCAAGGGCGTATTCCTCGACCATGCAACAGGCTTTGTGGCAGGCGAGACGGCTGTGATCGAAGACAGTGTCTCGATACTGCATGGAGTTACGCTCGGAGGCACCGGAACGGATAAAACCGATCGCCACCCAAAGATCCGAACCGGCGTCCTGATCGGCGCAGGGGCCCAGATCATCGGCAATATCGAGATCGGAGCCTATTCCAAGATCGCAGCCGGTTCGCTGGTGACCGAATCCATTCCGCCCCGGAGCACGGCTGTCGGTGTTCCAGCTCGCATCATCAACGGAGCCGGGACAGAAAACCCCGCTGAGAGCATGGACCAGCGCCTCGGGCAAGAGACCTACGAGTCGTTCACATATGTTATCTAAGAAAGCAGCCGGCGCGACCCAGTAGCGGGCGCCGCGATACATCGCATCTTGGATCACGCCTATGGCGTCAATATTGGCGGCGCGTATGGCGGCTTCGACGGCGCGCCGGTCACAACATACGCCGGGAGCGTGACCACAAAAGAGGCCCCGGAGGTCGCGTCCTCAAGACGAATATCACCGCCATGGGCGCGGACCAGTTCAGCGGCGATGACGAGGCCGAGGCCATTTCCGTCGCTCTTGGACGAGGTCTGGAACGCCTTGAACAAATTCTCTCTTAGGTTGGCTTGGACCCCGGGGCCGTTATCGCTCACCTGGATGAGCGCAGTCTCACCGTCCTGACGCGCCGTTACTTCGATCTTGGGGTCCGTGACGGGAGGATCGGCCTGCCGCAACGCCTCCAATGCATTGCGTATCAGGTTTGCAAGGACCCGGAATATCTGATCGCGATCGGCGAAGAGGTTGATCGTTTGCGGCACGGAGATTGTCATGCGCACGCCGCACACTTCCTCCACGCCGAGGCTTTCATTGACCTCGGTGAGAAGGGCGCGAAGGGGCACGCGCGTGCGCTTCGGGGGGGCCTCCTCGCTCCGGCCATATTTGATCGTGTTCGAGCAGAGGAGGATGGCGCGGTCCAGCGCGCGAATAAGGCGCGGCACAAAGCGCTGAACGGTGGGGTCTGCAACCGTGGCTAGCCGGTCCGACACCAGTTGAGCGCTTGAAAGGATGTTCCGCAGATCGTGATTGATCTTCGAAACGGCGAGCCCGACATTTGCAAGGCGCGCTTTCTCCCGGAGGAGGCCCGAAAGCTGCATCTGCAACGTCGCCAGTTCTTTCTCGGCTACGCCAACCTCATCATGCCGTCCTGATGGCGTAATGATCCGGGAGGTGTCTTCCGGATTTTCCCGGTAAGCCACGATGTTGCGCGTAATGCGCATCATGGGCCGCACGAGAAGCCCTGTCAGGGCGAAATAGACAAGCGCCGCGGTGATGATGGAGATGACGATCGAGAGCCAGAAGATATTCCGCGCGTAGCGCCACATGGCGGCGCGAAGCGGCGTCTCGTCGATCGCAACATCGAACTCCTCGCTGGGGGCCATGGTGTCTGGCGCTGCGATAACGCGAATGAGCCGGCCCGGAGGAGCGGCGAGCGCCTGGAGAGCATCCGATATGAGTTGCACAAAATTTTCCGTGCGCAGATCATAGACATCTACGATCTCGGCTTCATCCGGCATACCAAGAACGAGGCGCCGCATTTCCGGCCGCTTCACCGAGACGGCGTGAACGCCTGCGGTCCTTAGCAGCTCGTGTCGCAAGCGCTCCGGAACCTCTGCGCCACCCGAAGCTTCAAGAGCCAGCGAGGCGATTTTCGCCGCCATGACGCGCTCCATCAGCCAGTTGCGGCGGAAGTTCGCAATGGATGGCACGAAGATGAACACCTCGGCCAGCATGACAAAAGCGATGGTGAGCAGGAGCAGCTTCGCGGGCAGACTCGTGGCGATGCTCCACACGCCGCCGAACGGCTGCCTGGGCGGGCGGTTGCGCTCAGGGCGTAATTGGCCCGGATGCTCCAGGTTCTGTGGTAGTTTGCTATCCAATGGCCACACAGAGTCCGCTGCTGCACTCCCTCCTTAGATAGCTTCGCTTACCCGAATTTCGCAAGCAACGTGATAATTTGCCGTACCAAAGGATGTTGCGCGCGTGGCTCGAAATAGCTCACCGCGGCCCTTTTGTTAATTTCTGCAAGCGTTGGATAGGGTGAAACAATGCTACGCATCGCTTCAAGTGATATACCCTTTTGCATGGCGAGGCTCCACATTTGGATGATCTCGCCTGCTTGCGCGCCGACGATGCCGGCTCCCAGGATTTTGCCTCGCCGCGAAGCGATAACCTTCAAGAACCCGCCCGTTTGCCGCTCGGCCTGTGCGCGGTCGTTTTCTTGATAAGGCCAGCGCAGGATTGTGAGCTTTCCGTAGCGTTCACGCGCCTTCTCTTCCGTCAACCCAACATGAGCGACTTCCGGATCCGTGAACGTGACCCAGGGCATGGTTGCATGGTCAGCCTTAGCCGGCAGCCGGAACAGCGCATTCTTGATGACGACGGTTGCGTGATGATTGGCGGCGTGCGTCAGGTGAACTTCGCCGGTCACGTCGCCGATGGCGTAGACCCTCTTGTTCGATGTCAGAAGTCCCTTCGTCACTTTGATGCCGCGGTCGCCATAATCGACGCCTGCAGCTTCGAGATTGAGGCCGGCGACGGCAGGGGCGCGACCGGCCGCAATGAGCAAGTCGGTGCCTTCTATCGAGAAGGATTTTCCGAGTGTCGCGAAGATGACCTGCAAGTTGGAGCCGAAGGGCTCGATCCTTTCGACGCGCGCGTTTTCGAGCACGCGCACACCCTCCTCGCGAAGGCGCTTAAGAAGGTATTCCCTGAGCTCGGGATCGTCCTTCGATAGAGCGCGGCTCGCTTCGACAACCGTAACCTCGCTGCCGAGCCGCCGGTGGGCTTGCGCCAGTTCCAGACCCACGGCGCCGCCGCCAATGATAATGAGATGCGAAATGCGATGCTTGTTCGCGAAAATCGTCTCGTTCGTGAAGTAGGGAATGCGGTCGAGCCCTGGAATGGGCGGTATCAGCGGCGCAGAGCCTGTCGCTATGATGAAGCGGCGCGCCTTGACCTGATAATCGCCAGCCTCGACCGTATTCTTGTCGGTAAAGCGGGCGGTCGCCTTTATGACCTCGACGCCAAGCCCATTGAAGCGCTCGACGGAATCGTTCGGCGCGATGGCGTCGACGACGCCTTGCACATGCGCGGCGACCGCCTTGTAATCGATGCTCATCTCGCCCACGCGAATGCCGAACTTGGCCGAGTCCCGGATTTCATAAGCGCGTTTGGCGGCGGCAAGGAGCGCTTTGGAAGGAACGCAACCGTTATTCAGGCACTCGCCGCCCATCTTTCCCCTCTCGATGAGAACAACGGGTACACCGAAGGCGGCGGCGATGGCGGCGGCGGATAGCCCGCCCGATCCGCCGCCAATCACGCAAAGATCCGGCGTCAAAACCTGTGGCATGGCTGCTCCGTTTTAGGTCAAGGGGTGGACGCGCGCTTTGTTTCGCTCTGCGGCAGTGATTTGGCAAGATCAGGGAGAGAGGCACAAAAAAAGATAGGATCTGCGATGCGGCACGGCTAAAGAAGCGGCTCGCTCACGCGCAGATGATAGTAAGAGGAGAAAATCGCAAATGCGAATCGACCCACGAGCGGGCCTCTTGATGGCGCTCGCGCTCGGCATCACTTCAGCCGGCATCGCCCTTACTGGCGTACCCTCTCAAGCAATGGCTCAAGCCGCGGGGAAGACAATGACCACACAATCAGGCCTGAAAATCACGGACACCAAAGTTGGCGATGGCGCGACTCCCAAGACCGGCCAGACATGCGTCATGCACTATACGGGCTGGCTTTACGAGAACGGCGCCAAGGGGAAGAAATTCGACAGCTCCGTGGATCGCGGTGAGCCGTTCGAGTTCGCCATCGGCGCGCATCAGGTGATCCGCGGCTGGGATGAAGGCGTCGCGACCATGAAAGTTGGCGGCAAGCGCACGTTGATTATCCCGCC
>JBAVVQ010000330.1:0-6237 GCA_049697375.1 Rhodomicrobium sp. | reverse complement strand
GGCGAATGCTGCGCGATCGCTTCGAGCAAAAGCACCCGCCCGCGCTTCCATGTCGTAAGCGTCGTGTACGAGGCAATCGCGATGGCGAGCGCAAACCATCCGCCTTGCCCGAGCTTCATCGAGTTCGAGACCAAGAACAGCGCGTCGATCAACAACAGGGAGCCGAGCACCGGGAAAGCGACCCAGGCAGGCCATTTCCAGAGGCGCACCGCAACGAAGCACACCATGATCGTGCTGATAATCATCGTGCCGCAGACCGCGATGCCATAGGCCGCGGCCAGGGCGCTCGACGACTGGAAAAACAGCACCGATCCGATAACCCCAACAAAAACAGTCAGATTCGTGAAAGGGACATAAATCTGGCCGGCCTCGCTGGAGGACGTATGCGTGATCTTCATCCGGGGAAGGTAGCCAAGTTGAATGGCCTGTTGGGCAACCGAAAAAGCGCCTGAGATGACCGCCTGGGATGCGATAACCGTCGCCGCTGTCGCAAGGACCACCAGCGGCGCCAAGGCCCATTCAGGCGCCAGCAGATAGAAGAGATTTTGCGAACTTGCCGGGTTGCTCAAAAGCAGCGCCGCTTGACCGAAATAGTTCAGCATCAGAGCGGGCAGCACGAGGATGAACCATGCCAGGCGGATCGGCAAGCGGCCGAAGTGCCCGAGGTCGGCGTAAAGCGCTTCGCCTCCGGTCACGGCAAGGAAGATTGCGCCAAGCGCAAGAAAGCTTTCCCATGGATGCCCGATCACAAGACTCGCGGCATAGACTGGATTGATGGCTGCGAGCACAGCCGGTTCACGAATGATGTTGGTGACGCCGAGAAGCGCAATCACCACGAACCAGACGCACATGACCGGGCCGAACAACTTGCCGATGACGTTCGTGCCATATTGTTGAATCCAGAACAGGCCGCACAGGATCACGATGCTGATTGGCAGAATATAGGACTTGAACGCCGGCGCGACGACATTGAGACCTTCGACAGCGCTCAGAACTGAAATCGCCGGCGTGATCATGCTGTCGCCGTAGAACAGGGCAGCCGCGAAGATGCCAAGCATCGTGACGAAAGACGCCACCTTCGACTTTTTGGTCAGCTCCATGACGAGAGCAAGAAGCGCGATGCTTCCGCCCTCGCCGCGATTGTCGGCACGCATGATGATGCTGACATATTTCACCGTCACGAGCACCATTAAGGTCCAAAGCGTGAGCGATACGCCGCCAAGAACTTTCTCCGGCTCAACGCCCAATCCATGCGGCCCGCCGAAAGTCTCCTGTAGCGTATAAAGAGGGCTTGTGCCGATATCACCGAAAACAACCCCGATGGATCCGACAACGAGCGCCTTCATATTCTTGGATACGCCTTCCGGCTCTGCGCCTGAGATCGGGCCGTGCGTACTCTTGGCCATTTAGCCTCCGGTGTTTTCAAGAGTCCGCGTATGAACACACTGGCCCAAGCTATTGGCATTGATCAGCGTCAAGACCGGGCACAGAAAGGCAGCGCCGCAAGGTGGGGATACCTGATGGCTCTTATTGGCGCTCCGATAGGTCCCGATAACCGGAATTGACCTCAGCCTGCCACTGCGCTCTTGTCTTGGATGGCGCTCTGGCCCTTTTT
This sequence comes from Rhodomicrobium sp., assembly GCA_049697375.1. Classification (GTDB taxonomy): domain Bacteria; phylum Pseudomonadota; class Alphaproteobacteria; order Rhizobiales; family Rhodomicrobiaceae; genus Rhodomicrobium. The sequence goes on along the minus strand of JBAVVQ010000330.1, from coordinate 4,622 downwards.
GGAGATGCTTGCCTTCATCTCGCCGCAGCAGATTTGAGCCGCATCCTTGAGAGAGGTTGCGATGAAGTCCGCTCCAACCTTCTTGCGCAGTTCTTCCATATTTTCCGCATCCTGATCCGGCCGCCAGAAACAGGCGAGGAAGCGTGCATCGGGAAGCGCTCGCCGCCAGCGCCGGATCAGATATCGCGCGGGCAGCGCTCCCGCTCGTGGTCTTTCGAAGGATGAGATGCAGATAATCCTGGCGCCGGTCCGCAAGGCATTTGAGCCGCTTGCGCGCCTTGTCTGGTCACGAGGCATGATAGACGGCGCCGCCCCGCGCTTTCTCAGGACGTCTGCGAGCAACACGCTGGCCGCTTGATCGACGGCGCTTTGCGCGGGAATGAGCAGGATGGGGCTCGCCTCCTTATCGGCGTCGCTGGCAGAACCCTTATCCGATGCGCCGTTCCCTTTCCCTGCGGGCTGATTGTCTTGTTTGGATTTGGAGTCCTCGTCCGTGTAGTCTTCGAGGTCCTCGACAACATTCTCGATAACCCGAAGAATCTCCGCCTGCCTGTCGTCTGACAATCTTCCCCGCGCCGCGTCGGCTTCCGCAAGCGCCAGCGCCTTCATTGCGACCGCGTCGTAATAATCCGATAAACGCTGCTCTTCGAGTTGGCTCTCGGCCTGGTCCACGACCTCGATCGCGTCGCCGGCCAATACGCGCTGGTAAAACCCTTCATGCGGAGCGAGCGCCGGCTCATCGCCGAGCACGACGCCTAAGAAGCTCAAAGCTTCAACGTGACTGCCAAGCACCGCGATGCACACCGTGATCGGCACCGCGAGGAGCAACCCCGGCACGCCCCAGATCAATGTCCAGAAGAGCTGCGCGAGCACGATCGCCACGGGCGAAAGGCCGGTCTGCTGACCCTGGAGAACGGGCTCGATGGCTTGGCCCGTTATGAGCTCCGCGACGAAGAACAACAGCGCCGTTTCGAGGACCTTCGACCAGCCAGGATCGATAGCCGAGGCCAGGGCCAGAGGAAACACGGCGGCCATTGGCGTGCCGACATAGGGCACAAATCGGAGAATTCCAGCCAGCATTCCCCAGAGGATGAAGTTCGGAACGCCCATGATCCAAAGCGCGGCTCCGATGAACAGGCCGAAACAGCCATTGATGGAGGCCTGGATCAGAAAATAGCGGCTGAGACGCTTTCCGGCGTCGTTCATCGCCGCCGTTGTGGTCTGCAGGTCGCGCGTGCCTCCAAGGCGCAGGATCCGGTCCCGCAGGTCTTCCCGGTAAAACAGGATGAACACCAGAAACAGGACAAGAAGGCCGGCCATGCTGATCGGCTCGATGATGGGGCTGAGCAATTCCTCAATGGTCTGAAGGGTGGCGGACTGCGGCTTTTGCACCTCGACTGGTATGGGAGCGGGCTGCTGATTTGCCTTGCCGGCCTGGCCTTGGGGGGAGGAACTGGTGGGGCCTTTTCCGCCCAATTCCGAGGCAAGGCTATCCAATGTGGAAGACGCCTGTTGGAGCGTCCCCGAAGAGACCAAGGCTTTATTCAGAGATGAGATTTTCTCACGTATATTCTGCTGATATTTGGGAATTTCACCCGCAAGGTGAGAAATCTGCGTCTCCATCACGAAGCCGAGCGCGACGAGGATGGCAAGGGCGAACCCCACGACGGCAATGACCGATGTCACTCTCCCAAGAAAAAGACTGCGCAAACGCCTGATCGGAGGCGTCAGCACAAAGGCCAGCAGGACCGCTATGGCGAGCGGCTCCAGGACGACGCGGCCGAGATAGAGGAGCGTGAGAACGAAACTCACAATGATAACGGCGCTTGCGACCCGGACGATCGAGCCTTCCTGTGCCGGCTGCTGTCGCGACGTTGACTCTGGCATGGCGTGCAATCTTTCCTTTGCGCAGTTTCGTAAAGAACTGGCGGCAAAGTTCTTCAGGCTTGAGCCGAAGTTCCAAGGTGCGCTTCATCGGAAAACGCGACCGGGCCTCAGCGTTCCCGTGCGTGAGACGCCGGATTGTTTTCCGAATGGGCTCAGAAGTGCTTGAAGAGGCGGTCGACGCTCCACGAGCCGCCCCCGGCGGCGGCTATGTATAGGAAGACGAAGCAGTAGAGGATGGCGGCGTCCCCGCCATTGAGAGCAGGGTAGAAGCTCTTCGGCGCGTGAACCATCCAGTAGGCGAAGGCCATATTGCCCGAGAGAATGAAGGCGACGAACCGCGTCAATACTCCGAGAAGGAGGAGGCCGCCGCCAAGAACTTCGATAACGCCCTGCCACCAAAGAAGAGACAGGAAGTCCGGATAACCGTGCTCCGGCGCCGCCGGAAACCCGAAAAGCTTTTGCGTCCCGTGTTCGATGAAGATGAGGGCCGCGACAATCCTTAAGATGCTAAGCAGGTGCGGCGCCAGCCGGTCGCTTAATGTATCCATGTCTCACTTTCCCCTGGGGCGGTCGAAAATGGAGAGTGCCCAATCCCCGTTAAATGTCGGAGACGGCGAAAGGTTTCGTGGGGCCGGACCTGAAGAGGCCGACCCGGATGCGCCTCCAAATGATGGCTGGAGAAGAAGTCATCGACAGCACTCTGCCGGGAGGCTGAAGTCAGCATGAAATGAAACACTCATCAGGGATGGTTCGCGAGCCGCCAGTCGAGGAAATTCCGCCGGCAGTACAAACAAAAAAAATGTCGTATGCCAGGTATTGCGAACCGAGTCATAATTAGGACAAAATTATTCTGATGACACGATAAAAAACATATTTTTGCCAAATATATTGACTTACCGATCTCTTGGGCGCTATGATGCCGCACATCGCAAACCGGATATGCGGTAAATTAAGCGTAGACGCATACAATTTCATTGATTTTAGCATTCTTTGATACGGCGCTCGCTGTCCTGAAAACGTAAGCCATTATGGACTATTCTTGTGGCTACTTCGTTATAGATAGCGTTGGCAGTAATTTGGTGACACAGATGATGGCGAAAGCTTGCGCGATCCTCTGAAACCGTTATTTGGATCAAGTTTTCCCGGCTTCGTTGGCGTAACCACAAAGGACACGACTCGGAAATGAAAATTGCTCAGGTAGCCCCGCTTTATGAAGCGGTTCCGCCCAAACTCTACGGTGGAACCGAGCGTGTGGTGGCGTATGTGACCGACGCGCTCGTCGAACTTGGACACGAGGTGACGCTTTTCGCCAGTGGCGAGGCCGAGACAAAGGCCACGCTCGTCGCGGGTCGCGACCAAGCCATTCGGCTGGACCCGGCGCCGTTAAAATCCGACGTGGCGGCCCATCTCGCCATGCTCTGGGAAGTGCGCCGTCGCGCTGATGAATTCGACGTGATCCATTTTCACACCGACCTGCTCCAATTTCCCATGTTCGAAGACATCGCGGAGCGGACCATCACGACCCTTCACGGCCGCCTCGACTTGAAAGACCTGCCCGAGGTCTACCGGCGCTGGACCAACTATCCGCTGGTCTCGATCAGCGACGATCAGCGTAAGCCGATATCTTTCGCGAATTGGATCGGAACGGTTCACCACGGCTTGCCATCGGATTTGCTCACCTTCCACCTGCGCAGCGAAGGCTACCTTGCGTTTCTTGGCCGGATCTCCCCCGAGAAGCGGCCAGACCGCGCCATCGAAATCGCCCGGCGTTGCGGCAAGCCGCTTAAGATCGCGGCCAAGGTGGACGCCGCCGACCGCGCCTATTGGGCGGAGGTGATCGAGCCGATGATCCGCGACGAGCCTCTTATTGAGTTCATCGGGGAGATCGGGGAAACGGAGAAATCCGCTTTCCTCGGGGGCGCCGACGCCCTTCTTTTTCCCATCGATTGGCCCGAACCATTTGGGCTCGTGATGATAGAAGCCATGGCCTGCGGGACGCCGGTCATCGCATTCGGCTGCGGCTCGGTGCCAGAGATCGTGGAACCCGGCCGAACCGGCTTCATCGTCAAAGAGGTGGACGAAGCGGTCGACGCGGTAAGCCGGCTGCGCGACCTTCGGCGGACCGAGGTGCGGCGGCGGTTCGAAGCGCGGTTCTCTGCGCTGGCGATGGCCCGGCGCTACCTTCATCTCTACGCTGCGGTCAGCGGTGGCCAGCAGTATCGGCAAAAAGCGTTTGCATAAGCTGGATAGGCAGGAGAGCTTGCGTCGCACTCCCGCCTGTCCCGTTCTGAGAAAGTCTGGCCTATCCAAATGTTGGCGAAGCCGCGGATTTTTGGCTAAGCAAACTTGCTGGCGCGCCACCGGATCGCCGCCGCCGTCGTCCCGGAAAGGCGGACCCTTATCCGGGATCGTAACTGATTGAAACGCCTATCCTTTTTACGATCCCGGCTCGCGCTTCGCTTGGCCTGGATGACAATCGTTGGCTAGATTGGCGAAGTTTGCTTAGAGTGCGTCCGGAAAAGTATGAAGCGGTTTTCCGGACGCATTCTAAACCTGCTCCAGAAGGACATCCAGGTTCACGGTCGAACGCTGGCCGAGATTGTCGCCATGGTTCTTCAGGAACTTCTCGACGGTGCGGCGGCCTTCCTCCTTCAGCATGGTCAGGAACGCCCACTCCGCATTGAGCTTGGAGGAATAGCCGAGGCTCGTCATGATCGGGCTCGTGAGAAGATGCA